>CALVVJ010000001.1 GCA_944363835.1 uncultured Bacilli bacterium
GGGGGGGGGGGGGGGGGGGGTGTTGGAGGGGAGTAATATTGTTAATGTTAAACAATTATTGAATGATGAAACAAGAGATTACATTCTTATAATTAAAGAAGCTGGTAAATTTTATCGTGCTTATGATATTGATGCACTCATTATTAATATGTTAATTGGTTATCAAGTTACCATGGGACCAAAAATAGGCTTTCCCGACAATGCTTTGTCTAAAGTAATAAATAGACTAGAAGAAAATAAAATTTCATATCGTTCTATAGTAAAAGGACAAATTGAAAAAGAATATAATTATAAAAAACTAAATCAATACAATAAATTTGCAAGCATTGCTAGAAAAACTGCAGATTTAAACAATCGACTAGATTTAATTGTAAAGAAAGTTAAAAAAGCAGATGATGAAAAAATATCTGAAATTATTGAATATTTAGAAAATGTTTAAAATTGTTGGTAATGATTTTAACATTCTAAATAAATATAAAATATTTATTATAGAATTGGATAATTTAATCGAAAATATACCTCGTAAAGATTACTTTTATAAAGATAAAATAAGAAAAGTATCAAATTACATTTTAGAATTGATTCTAAAATGTAATTATGAAACTGATAATTCTAATATTAATTATTATGTAACTAATATTAAAGGAAGTATTGCTTATTTAGACTTTTTACTAGATAGGTTATATGATATGAAATATATTAATGAAAAGAATCTTTATAAAATAACTTTAAAGTTAATTGAAATAAATAAAATGGTAATAGGATGGTTAAATAATAAATGCAAGTGAATTTAAGTGATTTAAAACTAGTTTATGAACAAGAAATAAGAAAGAATGTTAAAAATAGAAAAAAGATATTTAAGTTTGAAACTCAAAAACTAGAATATCTTTTAGATATAAAAAGAATATTAGAAAATAATTTATATGATGGTGGAAGATATAATATATTTCTAATATATAAACCAAAACTAAGGGTGGTGATGAGTCAAAGTATTTATGATAAAGTAATAAATCATTATGTATCAAGATTTATACTTATACCTAAATTAAGTAAATATTTAAATAATAGAAATTGTGCAACAAGAAAAAATATGGGAATTGATTATGCCATAAAATTATTTAAGAAAGATATTGAAAGTTTTAAAAAGTATAAAGAATTTTACTTTTTAAAACTAGATATTTCTAAGTTCTTTTATAGCATCGATCATAACGTTTTATTAAATCTTATAAAAGAAGATTTAACAAGTGAAGAATATGATTTAGTTAAAGTAATACTTGATAGTACAAATAAACCATATATAAATAAAATAATAAGTAATTTTGAAAATAAGTTAGGTATAACTTTACCAAAATATGAATATAATAAAGGCTTACCAATTGGTAACCAATCATCACAATTTCTAGCCATATTTTACTTAGCAAAATTACAACATTTCATGATACATAATTTACATTTGAAGTTTGTCAATTATATGGACGATTATGTAATCATCCATCAAGACAAAGTATATTTAAAGAAATGTTTAGATATTATTACTAGTAAATTATCTAATGAATATAATTTGTTAGTAAATAAAAATAAAACTTATATATCATCATCTAAAAATGGTATACCATTTTTAGGATATAATTGTAAAGCTATAAATAATAAAACAATAATTAGATTAAAGAGTAATAGTAAGAATAATATTAAAAAAGGTATTAAAAGAACTAAGTATTTATTTACTAACAATTTAATAAATTTTGATAAATTATTTAGTAGTATAGAAAACTATAAGCATAGTTATCCATATACTACAGCTAGTGATGCCTATAATATTTTTAATAGATATTGGGGTGGGTAATTCTTATGTAACTCCGAACTCATCGAACTCGAACAATGTGTTCAACGTGAACAACAACGGCAACTTGAACAACAACAACGCGAACAACGGCAATTCTGCCCGGGAGAGCCCTAAATGTTTGATGTTTAATTGGTTAAGGCTAGTTAAGAATAAGCATTAAGGACATGAATTATCCAAGAGTATAACTCTAAATAAGTGATAGATGGAAAAGTCTACGGACTTTTCCTAGAACTATCACAGATAAAGGAATGCTATGAATGAAAGAGTAAACATATTAAGAAAATTATATCCAAATTATCTAATATTAGTAAAACATAAAGATAAAATAAAATTTGTGGGTATTGATAAAATAATTGTAGATACATTTGGATTAAAGAAACTAAAAAATGTTAATAAATTATTATTAGATAATTTGGATATAAAAATATTAGAAGAATATGACAATAACTTATATGAAAAACACTACATAAAAATAAAATTATTAAAAATAGTTAATATACTAAAGGAAGGGCTAAAAGATGAAAAAAAGATTAATAATTATTAGTATTGTAATAGTTGTAATATTTATTAGTATTATAGTCATGGGCTATAATACTAATAGTAATAAAACTTTTACTCAAGATGGAGTAACTTATGCATTAACGCTTGATGGAGCAAGTACTAATTCGTTTCCATCTAAAGGAATGTACCGAGCAGATGTTACTTGTGAAGGTGCTACAGGAACATGGCTTTATGATGAGTGGCAACTGGCTATTGAAGATATTACAAGTGATAATATAACTTGTGATATTGATTTTACAACTATTTCTCAAACTAACCTCAATAGTTATATTATGAATCTTAGTGGTAGTGAGCAAGGCACAGGACAAGTGGTTAATGAAAATGGATATCGCTATGAAGGCAAGAATCCAAATAATTATGTATGGTTCAATAATGAATTGTGGAGAATCATCGGGGTATTTGATGAAAACTCACATGGACAATCTGGCCAAAATCTAGTAAAGATAATTAGAAATGATTCCATAGGTGGATTAGCTTGGCACAAGTCAAATACGAATGATTGGACAGTATCAAGTTTAATGAATTTGTTAAATGGAGCATATTTGAATAGTGAAAACGGTACTGGTGGAGAATATTGTTATGGATATTCAACAACAGTTCCTGCAGGAAATTGTGATTATACAGAATCTGGAATAAATGATACATATAGACCAATGATAGAAAATGTAACTTGGTATTTGGGAGGATATTCAAGTACAAGTGCAACGGCAGAAGCATTCTATGGGTATGAAAGAGGAGATACAGTATATAGTGGAAGACCAACAAGTACTACAGGGTATATAGGCCTTATGTATCCAAGTGATTATGGATATAGTGTACTAGCTAGTTCATGTGCAAGAACAACAAATTTAGGTTCATATAGTAATTCAACATGTGCAGGACAAAGCTGGATGTATGGGCAAGGCTATGAATGGACAATTACTCCGTACTCGTCGCGCTCGAACGGTGTGTTCATCGTGAACTACTACGGCAACTTGAACAGCAACAACGCGTTCAGCGGCAATTCTGCCCGGCCTGTCTTGTATCTAGACTCTTCTGTCTATGTAATTGACGGAAATGGATCTCAAAGTGATCCATACATAATAGGAATGGGATAACCTTTAATCCTCCGCCGGCGGCTGTCCCCGCCACGGAGGCCGAGTTATCAACAAACTCTTGCGATATCATAGTAATTATGATACCATAAGTTTGGTGATTGACTATGGCTAAATATATGAGTATAACAGATATAATTAATAATACAAATATAAGTAAGTATTTTACTATTCAAGAACTTTACCAAGCATCTTCTATTTTACCAAGGTGTGAAATAGAACTGCTTGATAAAGAAGAAACTTTTGATAGTAAAATATTTTCTTTTTTTATGGAAGTTCACAATTACTATTACGAACATTGTGGAGTAGAAATAGAAATTAAAGATAATGATATAATTAATATATCTTGTACATGTCATAATTTTGAACATCATGATAAATGTATTCATGTTGCTGTAGTTATTCTTGCTTGTTACAAAATCTTATTTCCGATTTTTTCTGATCCTAAAAGAATATCTAATGCTATATTAGAACAATTTTTAGTAAATAGTAAACCTACAATAAAGAAGGAAGTAGATTTAGAATTAAAACTAGATATTAATAGCAGTTATTATCATGAATTTTTAGAACCTAAAGTTAATATCGGCGAAAATAGATTATATAGCCTAAATAATAAAGTAAGTGCATTTAAGAGTGTTTATGAAGATGGAGTAGGTGAAGTAAAGTTTGGAAAAAACTTTACTTTTAATCCGGAACTTAATTATTTTAATGAAGAAAATAGAAAAGTTATTGATGCATTCTTAGAATATACCGGAGGAGTAAATGGAAGATATCATTCTCCTCAAGAATTAAAAAGATTCTTAAGTAAAATTAAAGATATAAGATTTATCTATAATGATTATTTAGTTAGTGGAATAAAGAAAGGATTTCCTCTAAAAACTAAATTAAGTAAAAATAGTGATAATTATAATCTAAATTTTGATACTAATGAATTTAATTTATTAATTGATAATGATTATGAATATGTCTTTTATAAAGGAAGTATATATCACTTAAATAAAAAAGAAAGAGAATTATTAGAAACAATAATTGATAATGAACTAAATAATATTACTATCGAAAAAGATAAAGTAAATGTATTTACTAAAGGCTTAATGAATATTGTTAAAAACAATATGGATGTTGATGCATCAGTTGATGATATAGTTGTAACTAAAGATATAGTATGTGAATTATACTTTGATTTAAGAAGAGATTATATAATATGTGATGTTATATTTATCTATGATAAAGAAGTAGTTAATTACTTTGATGCAAATTCTCTAGTCCTAAGGGACATGGAATTTGAATCAAGGGTTATTAATGACTTACTTATGTATTCTTTTGAAATAAAGAACAATAAATTAATACTTGTTGATTTAGAAAAAGAAGTAAAGTTTATTGAAGATGGTTTAGAAGAATTATCAAGTAAGTATGTAGTATATACTACAGAAAAATTTAAGAAGATGAATATACGTAAGAAAACTAATATTACATCGATGTTTGGTATAGGTAAGGATAACATATTAAGTTTTAATTTTTCTCTTGGAGATATACCTAGTGATGAATTAGTAAATGTATTTAAAAGTATTAAAAATAAGAAAAGATATTATAAATTAAAAAGTGGTGATATTCTAAATCTAGAAGATGAATCATTGCAAGAACTAGAAAATCTAACAGAAGAATTAGAGTTAACTGATGAAGATATCATAAATGGTCATGGAAGTATACTTAAATACCGGGCAATATATTTAGATAGTCTAAAAAATACTAAGTATAGTAATATAATTAAAACTGATAATTTATTTGATAATTTAATTAAAAACTTTTATGCCTTCAAAGATAGTGAACTTACTTTGAAGGACTTAAGTCAGTTAAGAGATTATCAAGTAACTGGTGTTAAATGGTTGTATAATTTGGATAAAACAGGCTTCGGAGGTATTCTTGCTGATGAAATGGGACTAGGTAAGACTATTCAAATAATTTATTATATTAAAGAGATGTTATTAGAAAATAAAGATTATAAATTCTTAATAGTTGTACCAACTAGCCTCGCTTATAACTGGGAACATGAGTTTGATGAATTTGCACCGGAAATTAAAAAGACAATTTGTGTCGGTAATAAAGAAAGAAGAATTAAGATATTAAATGATTTAGATAATGTGAGTGTCTTAATTACTACTTATGGTATTTTAAGAGAAGATGAATTATTATATGAAGATAAAAATTTCCATGCTGTAATTATTGATGAAGCTCAAAACATTAAAAATAATATGGCAGGTATTACTAAAGTTGTCAAAAATATCAAAGGAGATGTTAAGTTTGCTCTAACTGGTACACCACTAGAAAATTCAATATTAGAGTTATGGAGTATCTTTGATTTTGTTATGCCTGGTTATTTAACTAGCCTAACTAAATTTCAAAGTAAATATAAAATAAAAGATTTTAATGAGGATAGTGAAACTTTACTTAAAGGATTATCTCATCAAATAAATCCATTTATCTTAAGAAGAAGAAAAAAAGATGTTATTAAAGAATTACCTGATAAATTAATAAATGATATTTATATTGATTTATCCGATGAACAAAAAAAGTTATATGCGGCGGAGCTTGAACGAGTAAAGAAAGAAATGGATGAAATAATAGAAAGTGGAGGAATGTCTAAAGCAAGATTCTTAATTTTACAATTACTTGTAAAATTAAGACAGATTTGTATTGATCCAAGTATTATTTATGATAATTATGATGGGGGAAGTAATAAAATAGATACATTAATTAATATTATTAATGAATATAGTGCTAATGGTCATAAAATGTTAATATTCTCATCATTTAGAACTGCTCTTAATTTAGTTAAAGAAAGACTAGATAAAGAAAAAATTAAATATTATATGATTGATGGCGGAGTAAGTTCAAAAAGTAGAATTAACATGGTAGATGATTTTAATTTAAGAAAGGATACCAAAGTATTTTTAATAACCCTTAAGGCTGGTGGTACAGGACTTAATCTTGCTTCTGCTGATGTTGTGATTCACCTAGACTTATGGTGGAATCCCCAAGCGGAAAATCAAGCAACTGATAGAGCCCATAGAATAGGACAAAAAAATATAGTGGAAGTAATACATTTAATTTCTAAAGGTACTATAGAAGAAAAAATATTGGAACTGCAAAATAAGAAAAGAATGCTTAGTGATAAATTAATTGATGGGGAAGTTCGAGATAAGAATTTATTATCTGAATTAACTGAAGAAGATATTAGAAATTTACTTGCTTATGAAAATAAAGAATAATTCTGTTTCGCAAAAAGAAAAAAAATTGCTTTTTGCGAAATGACATGATACAATATTATCAAGAGGTGAATACACATGAAAATAATAAAAAGGGATTATTTAGAAAAATTGATAAATGCCATAGGAACTCCAGATATTAAAGTTATAACAGGGATAAGAAGAAGTGGTAAATCAGAACTACTTGCCATGTTTAAAGATTATGTTTTAAATAGTGATAAAGATGCCAACATAATATTTATTGATTATAATTTGGTTGATTTTGAAGATCTAAAAGAATATAAAAAATTAATAGAATACATTGATGACTTATATAAACCAAATAAAAATAATTATATTATGATTGATGAAGTTCAAATGTGTGATGGATTTGAGAATGCTATTAATAATTTTCATGCCCAAAAGAAATACGATATTTATATTACAGGATCTAATGCTTTTCTATTATCTAGTGATTTAGCAACTCTTTTTACAGGTAGACAATTTAGCATTGAAGTGTATCCGTTTTCTTATAAAGAATTTCTAGAATATTATGATTATGAAAATACTGATAATAATTTTGATAAATTTGTCTTAGAAGGTGGTTTTTCTGGATCATATTTATATAAAGAAATTGAAGAAAAATATGATTATATAAAAGAGGTTTATAAAACATTAATTGTTAGAGATATAGTTGATCGAAATAAAATAAAAAATATACCATTAATGGATAGTATAAGTGATTTTCTAATAGACAATATTTCTAGAATAACTTCTTACAGAAGTATTACAGAAACATTAAAAAGTAATAAAATGGATGTCAATGATAAGACAGTTGGAACATATATAAAATATTTATGTGATGCTTTTGCTTTTTATAAAGTTAGAAGATATGACATTCAAGGAAAAATGTATTTGGCTACTCAAGATAAATATTATTTATCTGATCATGCTGTTAAATATGCAATAGAAGGAACTAAGAATATGAACTATGGTAGTATATATGAAAATATTGTTGCTATGGAATTAATTAGAAGAGGATATGAAATTTATGTTGGAATATTATATGATAAGGAAATAGATTTTGTAGCAAGTAAAAGAAATGAAAAAATTTATATTCAAGTATCTAGTGATTTAGGTAATGATTTTGAAAATGAAACTTTCAAAAGAGAAGTAACTCCATTACTTAAAATAAGAGATGCCTATCCTAAAATGATAATTGCAAGGACACATCATGATATGTTTACTTATGAAGGTGTACAAATAGTAGATATTAAGGATTGGCTTTGCAATAAATAAAGAATTTGATAGTAAAACTGCCAAACAATGTTGGCAGTTTTACTATTTTTTTATCTTATAGGAAATTGCATTATTTAGTAAAAATCAATTGACATACATACGTTTGTTTGTTATAATTGGTTTATCAACTAAAGGGGGGAATAGAATATAGTTGAAATAATAAGAAAAAATATGTATTAATTGAGTGTTATAATAATGGAACATATAGTAGGGTGGCGACCATCCGAAACTGGTCTATGGAGAGTTCGAAGGACTCTGTGAAGTAGAAATGCCTTGTAGTGATGCAAGGATGCCAAACTTGTTTGGCTTTTGTTCATATAGTGATGTAATTATATATTAAAAAATATGAATTACATATCCAGAATTTTATGAAGAAAGAGATAGTTTTAAAGGTGTATTTAGAAAGAGTAGTATAATGGATAAAGATATACAAAGTGGTCAAGCTAGTGGTGCAGTCTAAAAAAAATTAACTTTTTTAATTCTTCGACACAGTTTGACAAATTATTTATTTTCTTTGTGGTAATATAACCCTCCGAAAGGAGGTAAAATATGTCTATATCAGTAGTTAGTGATAAGCCCAAATTTCTAACAGGCTCTGATGATCGTGTCTTTAAAACACTAGTTAATAGTGGTGAAAAAGGAAAAATCATTTTGGAAGCAATATTAAAAACTGTTTTTGAAGAGACAGTTGAAGTACTTGAGTTTTTATCAGTAGAACAACCATTAGAAAAAGTAACCGAAAAGAAAAAGACATTAGATTGTTTAGTAAAAGTGAAAGATAAATATGTCAATGTAGAGATAAATCTAAATGATTATGATATTGCTAAAGCAGTTAGAAATTTTGCATATTTATGTAGCTTCTATAGTCAAAACACTAGAAAAGGGCAAACTTATGATACCGAAACTTTATGTGTCCAAGTAAATATAAATTTTGGTTATTCCCCATATAATAGAAGTGATAAAATAGTGACTAAAGCATATATGCAAGATGAAGATGGTGTTATTATTGATAATTTTGCTATTTGGAATATGTATGTAGAAAACATCAGACGTTTATGCTATAATAATTCCAAGGAAAGGGATAAATACCGCTATATATTAATGCTTGATGAAGATAAAGATAATTTAGAATTATTCTATCCAAGTGATGATATAGTAAGTATTTATAAGGGTGAATTAATGCGACTTAATAGTGATGCTGATTTTGTTTGGGATATAACTGAAGAAGAAGATGCTCAAAAACTATTTAATACTAGAATGTATTTAGCTGAGAAAAAGGGCCTGGAAAAAGGAATGGCTCAAGGAATCGCTCAAGGAATTGAGCAAGGAATTGAACAAGGAATTGAGCAAGGAATTGAACAAGGAATTGAGCAAAAAAATATTGATGTTATTAAAAACATGCTTAGTCTAAATACTTCTATTGAAGATATTGCTAAAGTTGTTGAATTGAGTGTTGATGAAGTAAGAAAAATAATTGTTGCAAATAATTTGGCAAATTAAATGTAAGTGTTACCCCTATTAACTTTTAAAATATGTTACTAAAAAATAGAAACTTTGTTATACTGTAATTGACACTAAAAAATTTATTAATATTCAAAGCTTCACCTTGTTTTCAAGGTTATAGTGTCAAATTAAAACTCCGTTAATCACAAAACGGAGTTCTTTTAATTTAATTCTCTAACTAAATGCATTTCTTTATTAGGAGGCATTATTTTTTCTAATAATTGATATTGTAATGATAAATCTAGAGCTAATTTTACCATTACTTCTTTTTCTTTAGTATAATCAGCGCAGACAATTTTTTCTTCCCCATTTGGTAAAATGAAAGTTTTTTTATTGTGTTCATCAACTTTAATATTTGCTACTTGATTAGGATGAATTTGATAAATCCGATTATGTAATCTGCCTGAACCTATAAATAATGTTATTTCATTAACAGGATCGACACATAAAGTAGTACCAGCAAAACCTGGAGACATAAATGCTTTACCAGAAAGGGGAGGATAAACACTTAGATTTTGGGGGTCTGGTTGCTTCAAATAAACTAATGAACCATAAAATCTAGTATACTTATCATCATCTTTAAAACCAGTTGCTGTATCACTTATCGAATATACCGTGTCTTTTTTTAAAATATTTCCATTGATTAAAGCTTGTCCTAATTTTATCATATCATCTTTAGTAGAAAAGAATCCGGCATGTCCTGGTGCAATCCCTTCGAGCTCTCCGATAGCAATTGCCTTAGCATCATGAGGTGTTCCTGGAACATTATTATATTTGGTAATATCTGTTCCATCACTTTTAATAATAGTGGAGTAATTTTCATTAGCCACTCTATTTAATTTATCTGATGGTACATTTAAATGAGTGTCATGCATTCCCAGTGGTTCAAAAAATACAGCTTGTACAAATTCTGTAAAAGGCATTTTACTTACTCTTTCTACTACATATCTTAATACCATTGCTCCCATATCTGTGTAGGCGTTATTAAAATTTTGATCTTCTTTTTTATGAACACTAAATAATATTTGTTCAGCCTCTTCTTTAGTTTTAGCACTATCAACTCTTTTATCAGTTACAATCATTATTCTAAATTTTAGTAAATCATAAATCGTTATATCTCCTAAATTTTTAAATTCTGGTACATATTTAGTAATAGGATCGAATACATCTAACAAATCACATTCATTTAGTTTTAATATACTTAATGCCGTAAATAGTTTAGATGTCGAAGCTAAGTCAAATATTGTATCTTGTTCTATTGCTTTAGGACAAGATACTAAAACACCGTTTTCCATCACATATTCTTGTGCATTACCACATAAAACAGTATCTCTTGTCAAATGTGTCCCAAAATCGAGTATAACCCCTGGTGTAATTTGCGTTTGATGGACAAAATTATTTATTATTTCCTTTAACCCACTATTTTTAAATAACAAGAATCTTAATGTTGTCAAGTTAGCATGAGGATTATCTTCAATAACTTTTAATACTGGTTTTAACAAAGATTCATAATCACTTTTCGTAAATATATCTTGTAATACTGGTGAAGTAGTTAAATTTTGATTCTTTAACAATTCATCAATATATTTTCTATATATAATATAAGCTTTTATGTTATGCATATAATCATCACCTTTTTTAAAAATATAAAATATATTATAAAAAAATGCTTAAAATATGTCAATATTAACAAAACCTTCCAAAAAAATCCAATTTTTTAATGCATTAATTTTCGTTTTGTGATATTATTATGAGGGTGAAAATATGAAAGAGATAAATAATGATAAAGAAAACAATAATGAAGTAAAAGAAATTAGTTTTGCCAAATACATAATTAATTTAAGATTAAAAAGAAATTTAACTCAAAAAGCTCTAGCAGAAAAGATTCAAGTATCTGATAGAACCATATCTAAATGGGAGAATGGTCTAACCGTTCCAGATTTAATTAATATCAGAAACATCTGTAAAGAACTAGGTGTATCTGCTAATTCTGTAGTTTTAGAAAAAAGAACATTACTAGACCGTTTTAAAGATTTCTTACGTTTATTAAAAATCTTTTGGAAACACTTATACAATAATATATTTAAATTAATATTTGCCATTCTATTTATTCTTTTAATAATCTATTTTATAAATAATTATAATTCCGTAAGTGTATATTTATTAAACTATGATAGTAGCAGTATTACTATAGATAAAGGCTATTTTATCAAAACTAAAATAGATACAATATTAATGATAGATAACATAGAACTAAATAAGGATTATGATTCAGAAATTGATACTTTAGAACTTGAACTTTACATTTTAATGAATGGTGATAAAGTTACTATTTATAAAGATAACGAACTAGGAGATATATTTATCGAAGAATTGACTAGATACCCAGAAACATTCACAAGTGATATAACTAGAGAAATGACTAAAGGGTTATACTTAACAATAACTATCAATAATGAAGAAACTTATGATTGTAAAATAAGTTTTAGAAAGAATTTTAGTAATAATAAATTAGTATATTCTAAATCTTACATAGAAACAGATTACAATAGTGATTATAAAATTTTTCTTGGTCATGAAGAAAATATCATATTGGATAAATATTATAATAATTTAAATCCTAGTAATGTAACCTCATTTGATGATGTAATAACTGATACAGCATCGTATTCAGTAACAAATGATGATAACAAATTGAAAGACTTAGGTTATTCTTATGATAAAGATTCGGATACCTATACCAAAATTGAGAATGACAAAACAATAACTTATCAACCAAAGTTTGATTTATTGATAAGTAAAGAAAATAAAAATAATTTGGATTATAGTTTGTACTATTATATAGAAAAAGATAGAATAAATTATGAAGGCTACGATAATAAGAAAACAATAAATATAAGATTTAAATATTTTGTTAATGAAAATAATCTAGAATGTATAGTTGGAAATTGTCAAAATTATCAAAAAGAAATAGATTATATTTTGGCTGAATATCAAGCAATTTCCCAAACTCTCTAATCGTGGAGTGATAACTCTCACGATTTTCTATTGCCAAAATAATATAAAATTTGCTACGCTGAATACGGACATGGAAGGAGGTTAGAAAGAAGTAGTTTTGAAAATTATGAAAGTGATTGCAACTTTCATAATTATGGTAGCTTTGTGTTGTGTTTCTAATGTTAACGCTGCGATCAGTGAAGAAAATTATGCAGAACTAAGAGAAATATTTTCTGAAGCCAGATTATCAATTATGTCTGATGCTGAAAAAGAAGAATTAGTAAATGGCGATTTAACTTACAATGAAAAAGTATATCAAGTTACAAAAACAGTTAATAATACATTTATATATTCTGAAGTAGATTCCGAAACAGCTGACTTAATCGAAGAAAATTTCAACAATGGAATAGCAACTTATGGACCAACACACGAAACGTCTTACAAGAGAATTACCATTATAGATAATTATATAGGTAATAATTCTCATAGTATTATGGTCTACACTCAATGGCTAGTTACTCCAGCAACGAAATCATTCGACGTTACAGCAATGCGGATTGATGGAGGCTATGTTGTTGAAGGCAGTCAAGATGGTACCCAACTTTATTGGAAAGATGGATCGTATAGTCATGTTACATATGCTTGGAACGGAACCAACATCAGAAAAGCTGATAACGGCTTTGGAATATCTATGAACTTAGTCAATGGTGCATCTTACTTTGAAACTGACATCAGTGCAAATGTAATTTCAACTTCTCAAAACGCCGTAGCGTACGGTACTTACCAACATGCAGTAACTGATGTTACATTAGATCAATCCCAAAGTTACACTATTAGTCATAATGGATTGGGTAGAGTACTAAATTTCTCTAATAGTGTCTACAATCTTTATGATAGGATGGCTGGAGTTTCAATATCATTGTAATTCTAGTATGCCGTTAAATTATTAATTTTTAAGATTATGAAAGTAGAAATTGCTAATTAATATTTTTTTAAAGAAAAATAATTTAATTTATCGTTTGTCAAAATTTTAATCATTTACGAAGAGTGTTAGATTATTGTTGCTGGCTATAGATTATAGAGGTAACTTTATAATAAAAGGAAGGAGAGGGAAGGCCATGAAAGGAAAACAATGTAAAGATCGTGAGGAAGAATATAAACCAATTTACTTTTATACAATTCCTCGACACTCTTTTTTTAATGGAGTTTGTCATATTATTAGATTTTAACTCATACCATTAATTAGATTAACGAAAGATGGGTGGGTTATGGAAAAAGAAAAAATTATATCTTCTATAGCAAGACGTGGTAACGGTGAAATATATTTAGGTGTAGTCGGAGCAGTTAGAACAGGAAAATCGACATTTATTAAACGTTTTATTGAAAATCTTGTTGTACCTAATATAACAGATGAATATGAGAAAAAACGCTGTTTAGATGAGATTCCCCAAAGTGCACAAGGTAAAACAATCATGACTACAGAACCTAAATTTGTTCCGAGTAACGGGGCAACTATTAAAATTAATGAATTCGAAACGAGCATTAAATTAGTAGATTGCGTTGGTTATGTTATACCTGAGGCTAATGGTTTTGTTGATGAAGATGGCAATCCGCGGATGGTAAAAAGCCCGTGGTTTGAAGATGCTATTCCTTTTGTGGAGGCAGCAGAAATAGGAACTGAAAAGGTAATTAAAGACCATGCAACAATAGGAATTGTTGTAACAACGGATGGATCATTTGGAGAAATAAGCAGAAATTCCTACATTGAAGCTGAAGAAAAGGTCGTTAGTGAATTAAAAACTATCGGCAAACCTTTTATTGTAATTTTAAATAGTGTACATCCTACAAATACCGAAACACAAGCACTAGCAAGAAATCTAAGTGATACTTATGAAGTGCCTGTAATACCTATAAGTGCTGAATTAATGAATGAAAAAGAGATAATGGAAATATTAAAAACAGCGCTTTATGAATTTCCAGTATTAGATATTAAAGTATCGATACCAGAATGGGTTCATGTTTTACCAAATAAACATGAAATAAAAGCACATTACTTAGAAAAAATTAAAGAAAGTGTCATTACTGTAGAAAAAGTCAAAGATATCGACGACATTTTGAACCACTTTAATGATTCTGAGTACATTTCCAATTCCTATATAAGTGAGTTAGATGCCGCAACTGGGACTGTTACAATTAACTTAGAAAGCACTAATGAACTTTATCAGGAAACATTAAAATCAATTATGGGTGATATGGTTACCACTAAAGCAGGATTACTTAAAATCTTTGCTTCATATACAGAAACGAAAGAAGAAATGGAATCTCTTCGTACTGCTGTTAAGATGGCTAAAAGCACCGGTTATGGTATTGTCTATCCCGGCTTAAAAGAGTTGAAGTTAGAAACACCAGAACTAGTAAAACAAGGAAACCGTTATGGTGTTAAATTAAAAGCTATAGCCTCCAGCATTCATATGATTAAAGTTGATGTAGAATCGACATTCGAACCAATTATTGGAAGTGAAGTGCAGTCAAAAGAATTAATTAATCACTTGATGCGCGATTATGAAACCGATGCATCGAGTATTTGGAAGAGTGAAATCTTTGGTCGTAGTTTAGAAACTATTGTCCAAGAAGGCATTCAAGCCAAGCTTAGTATGATGCCTGACAATACCCGTTATAAGTTAAAAGATACTGTAACGAAGATTGTCAATAAAGGCTCAAATACGTTAATAGCTATTGTCATTTGATGATAGCTATTTTCTCATTATGATAAAAATTGTCAAGAAAAAGTAAATTTTTTAAAGAAAAAACAGATATTTAAGCAAAAAAATGGGCTAAATTGCGAAAATTTATTGATTTTAGATGTGTTTTTTGATAATCTTAATATGTAAGGATAACATCTTTACAAAAAATTTTAGAATGTATGGGAGGTAAAAACATGTCTAAAGTAGAATTAGTAGAATTAATTGCAAAGGAAGCAGGACTTACAAAAGCTGATGCTGCAAGAGCACTTGATGCAACACTTGCTGGTATTACTGCTGGCCTTAAAAAGGAAGGAAAAGTATCTCTAGTTGGATTTGGAACTTTCTCAGCAAAGAAAAGAGCTGCTCGTGAAGGTATCAATCCATTAACTAAAGAAGCTATTAAAATTCCTGCTAAGACAGTTGCTTCATTCAAAGCTGGAAGCAAATTAAAAGACGCTTTAAATTAATTTAAAAAAATTAGTTAAAAAAATGAAAAGTTGGTGCAAATCAACTTTTTTTTCTTGGGTTTTTAGGATATAATATAAAAAGAAGGGAGTAATTAATTATGAAGAAAAGATCGATTATTTTAATTGTTTTAGGAGTAATTCTTCTAATTATTCCTTTTTGCTTCAATAATTATAGTATTATCCGTTTAATATTATTAGCTTTAGGTATATTTTTAATAACTTTAAGTTTAGTATTCTTTAAGAAAAGAAACATATTTTTAATAATATTAACGCCGATTATTTTAATTTGTTTGTCTTATGCTATAGATACATTCTTATTTTATCAATTTAATCGCATTCCTTTATTTGTTTATGAAATAGAAAGTAGCCCTAAAATGCGTACTTATAATAGTTTTTTCTATCGTATCTTTGATTGTGATGGAAAACTTTCCTTAGATTATGGTTATACTGGTGATTATGTATGTGAAGAAGATGACTTAGATACAATTGATATTAATACTTTTTTAGCAGATCCTACTAAAAGTTATGAAGAATATCATAATAAATTTGTTAAATTAAGTGGCAAAATAAGTAAAATCTCTGGTGCCGAAGCGATTGAACTTAGTTCTTATACTATAGGTGATAATACATTAAATGGTTATGTAAATTTTAATACAAATTACGTAGTAAGAATTAATGTTGCTGAGTCTTTAAGTGCTTATCGAATTTATGATAATATTACTGTTATAGGACGAGTTACTAGTAAAACTAATGAAAATGAAGTTGTAGTAATAAACTTAGATGATACGATGCTAATACCTAGTGATATATATGATACATATAGTTATGAATTAGTTAATAGTTCTACTGCTGAGTTAACTAGTTTAGTAAGTGAACAAAATTATTATTTATATGGTATCTCAGCATTAAATGTTAAATATGCCAATGATGCTATTTATGAACTTAGTTACCTAATTACTGATTCAAGAATAACTTTAGATGATATCATCAGTGAAGCAAGTGCTACCAATTTATACGATGAAGAAGAAGTATTACAAGCTAAATTATATGAATTAGATAAGTTTAATGTCTTAGTATGTGAAAATGACAAAAAAATAATTGGTAATAAAGATTTTGACTTAACTATTGATTTATGCAAATAGGGATTGACGAAAGTCCCTTTTTTATTGTATACTAATTGTATATCGAGAAAAGGGGAACTGGCCTTTGGAACACTATTTTACAAATAATTCGGATTTAAAAAGCGAAATAAGAGAGTTGCCATACACAATTAAAAATCAAAATTTTAAATTTTTGAGTGACAATGGTGTATTCGCTAAAAATAAAATAGATTATGCATCATCTTTTTTGGTAACTTCATTTTTAGAGAGTCATCCTGTACTTAATGGTTCCAAAGTTTTAGATGTCGGCTGTGGCTATGGCTTTATTGGCTTAGTTATTGGAAAGTTAACTAAGGCTACAATCGATTTAATAGACGTTAATAAACGGGCACTACATTTATGTGAACGTAATATAAAGATAAATAAAGTAGATAATTGCAATGCTTACTTAAGTGATTGCTATGAGTTTGTTAAAAATAAATATGATTATATAGTAACCAACCCTCCGATTAGGGCTGGTAAGGAAGTAGTTAACAAAATTTTGTTAGGTGCAAAAGATTATTTGACGGAAAATGGCGAATTATGGTGCATTGTTCATAAAGATCAGGGTGCTAAATCGACAAAAAAGACGTTGGAGAAGTGCTATAATGTGGAAGTAGTAGGTAAAAGCAAAGGTTTTTACTGCTTTAAAGCAAAAATTTGTTGACAAAATTCTAATTAGGATATAGAATTTTAAATTGGTGGCATATTTATTTTTTTAAATAGAAATAGTCTTAAAAAATTGTGTATGGGGTGATATCGTGGCTTATAAAGTAAAAAAATTTGGTGACTATCGTGAAAGAAGAAGTTTTTCGAGAACGAAAAACGTTTTGGAGTTGAATGATTTACTAGAAATCCAAAAGAAAAGCTATCAACAATTTTTGGAAGTAGGAATCAAAGAAATATTTGATGATTTATTTCCAGTGGAAAGTTTTACAGGTAATATTTCTCTAGAATTTGGAGATTATTATTTTGATGAACCGAGATACTCTATCAAAGAAGCTAAAGAAAGAATGGTTAACTATGCTGCACCACTTAAGGTAGAAGCACGTCTTTTTGTGCATGAAACCGGTGAAGTAAAAGAACAAACTATTTTCTTGGGTGACATGCCATTAATGACTGAAGCAGGAACATTTATTATTAATGGTGCTGAAAGAGTAATCGTTTCTCAACTTGTACGTAGTCCAAGTGTCTATTTCAAAAAGGAAATCGATAAAAATGGACGTCATATTATAAGTGGAGAATTGATACCTAATAAAGGTACTTGGTTAGAATACGAAACAGATGCTCGTGATGTATTATATGTTCGTATCGATAGAACTAGAAAAGTAACTGTAACGACACTTTTGCGTGCTTTAGGTTTATCTAGTGACGAAGATATTATTAGTATTTTCGGAGACAATCCATATATTGAAAATACTTTAGAAAAGGATAGTACTAATAATACTGATGAAGCATTAATTGAAATTTATGAAAAATTACGTCCAGGAGAACCTGCAACTTTAGACTCATCTAAGAATCAACTTATTACAAGATTCTTTGATCGTTTCCGTTATGATTTAGCAAAAGTTGGCCGTTATAAATTTAACAAAAAATTAAATGTTTTAGATAGATTATTAGGTCTTACGCTAGCTGAACCAATAATTGATGGAGATAAGGTTATTGTTGAAAGTAATACAGTTATTACTAAAGAAATACTTGAAGAAATTCGTCCGTTATTTGCTAGTGGTCTAAATATAAAAGAAATTCAAATTAACAATGAATTAGATGATTATAATAAAGTTCAAACTGTTAAGGTAGTAGACCCAACTGATGCTAAGAAAACAATGACAATAATTGGTACTGACCCTTCAGTTGATGTTCGTCGTCTTACAATACCAGATGTGTATGCTTCCCTAAATTATTATATAGGATTACATTATGGTATCGGTACTGATGATGAAATCGATAACTTAGGAAATCGTCGTGTTCGTCAAGTTGGAGAACTTATTCAAAATCAATTTAGAATTGGTATGGCGAGAATGGAAAGAGTTATTCGTGAAAGAATGACTACTCAAGATATTGAAACAGTTACTCCAAAGACTTTAATCAATATTCGTCCGGTAACTGCAGCCCTAAAAGAATTCTTTGGTTCATCGCAACTTTCTAAGTTCATGGATCAAATTAACCCAATTGCTGAACTTACTGATAAAAGACGTTTATCAAGTCTAGGACCTGGTGGACTTTCTCGTGACCGTGCAGGTATGGATGTTCGTGACGTTAATGCTTCCCACTATGGTCGTATTTGTCCTATCGAATCTCCAGAAGGTCAAAATATCGGTCTTATTACTTCTCTTGCAGGATATGCTAAAGTTAATGAATATGGTTTCATTATGACTCCATATCGTAAAGTTGAAAACGGTGTTGTAACTGATGAAATTGTTTACATGACTGCTGATGAAGAAAAAGATTACTATATATCTCAAGCAACTATTAAATTAACTGATAAAAACGAAATAGTTGAAGACGAAGTTATTGCTCGTTTAAATGGTGATACTGTTTATGTCGATAAGATGCATATTAATTATGTTGACGTTGCACCTTCCCAAGTTGTTGCGATTACAACAAGCTGTATTCCATTCCTAGAATTCGACGATGCTAATCGTACCCTAATGGGTGCCAACATGCAACGTCAAGCAGTACCTTTGCTTGAAACTGAAGCACCAATCGTTGGTACTGGTGTTGAATATATTGCAGCAAGAGATTCTGGTTCAACCATTGTTTGTAAAGCTGATGGTGTAGTAGATTATGCTGATGGTTTGAAGATTGTAGTTAATGTTGCTAAGGGTAAAGATACATATTACCTAGCTAACTTTGAAAGAAGTAATGCTTCATCTTGTATCAATCATCATCCTCTTGTTAAAAAGGGCGATAAAGTTCATCGCGGACAAGTTATTGCTGATGGACCTTCAACTGATCAAGGCGAACTTGCTTTAGGTAAGAATATGACTGTTGCTTTCATGACATTTAATGGTTATAACTATGAAGATGCCGTAATACTTAATGAAAGATTAGTTAAAGATGATGTTTATACATCACTTCATATTTCCCATTATGATATCGATTGTCGTGATACTAAATTAGGACCAGAAGAAATTACGAGAGATATTCCAAATGTTGGGGAAGATGCTCGTAAGAACCTAGATGCTGATGGTATTGTTAGAATCGGTACTGAAGTTAAAGAAGGTGATATCCTTGTTGGTAAAGTTACTCCAAAAGGAATGCAAGAATTAACTAGTGAAGAAAAATTATTACATGCTATATTCGGTGAAAAAACTCGTGAAGTAAGAGATACATCTTTGCGTGTTGAACATGGTGCTGGTGGTATTGTTCATGATGTTAAAGTTTATACAAAAGAAAACTCTGATGAACTACCTGCTGGTGTATCAAAAGTAATAAGAGTATATATTATTCAAAAACGTAAGATTCAAGTTGGTGACAAGATGTCTGGTCGTCACGGAAATAAAGGGGTTATATCATTAATTCTTCCAGAAGAAGATATGCCTTACTTGCCAGATGGTCGCCCTGTTGATATCATGTTAAACCCTCTAGGTGTTCCATCTCGTATGAATATTGGTCAAATTCTAGAAGTACACTTAGGAATGGCTGGTAAGAAGTTGGGTGTTCATTATGCAACTCCAGTATTCGATGGTGCAACTTGGGCAGATATTATGGAAGAAATGAAAGAAGCTGGTATGGCCGAAGATGGTAAAGTTGAACTTCGTGATGGACGTACTGGTGAACTATTTGATCATCGTATCAATGTTGGGGTAATGTATATGGTAAAACTTCATCACATGGTTGATGATAAACTTCATGCTCGGGCTACAGGACCTTATTCTCTTGTTACACAACAACCACTTGGTGGTAAAGCCCAATTTGGTGGTCAAAGATTCGGAGAAATGGAAGTTTGGGCACTATATGCTTATGGTGCATCACATGTCCTACAAGAAATTCTTACAGTTAAAGCCGATGATATTACTGGTCGTGTTAAAGTTTATGAATCTTTAGTTAAAGGTAAAGTCATTGATCAAGCTGGTGTACCAGAATCATTCCGAGTTTTAGTTAAAGAATTCCAAGCTCTAGGCTTAGATGTTCAAGTGATAAATGATTCAGATGAAGTAGTAGAATTTAAAGACATTGAAGAAGACGAAGATGACTCAGATGCCTTTAGAATCGAAGAAATAGATGTTACAACTAATGATTTACAACCAGAAGAACCTATCGATGATTATGTCGAAGAAGATGAAGAAGAAGATTTAGATGATTTGGAATTTCCAGGTGTCGAAGAAACTGATACCATGGATGAAGGGGAGTAGGTGAGTTTAATGATAGATGTAAGTAAATTTAAAGGAATAAAGGTAAGTATTGCTTCACCAGAAAAGATTCGTTCTTGGTCATATGGGGAAGTAAAAAAACCTGAAACTATCAACTATCGGACCCTAAAGCCTGAAAGAGATGGCTTATTCTGCGAAAAGATATTCGGACCAACTAAGGATTTCGAATGTAGTTGTGGAAAATATAAAAGATTAAGATATAAAAATATTATTTGTGACCGTTGCGGTGTTGAAGTAACTCGCTCTAAAGTAAGACGTGAAAGAATGGGGCACATTGAACTTGCTGCTCCTTGCTCTCACATCTGGTTCTTTAAAGGCGTTCCATCTAAGATGGGCCTTGTTCTAGACATGTCTCCGCGTGACTTAGAAGAAGTATTATACTTTGTTTCATACGTGGTAATAGACCCAGGTTCTGCACCTTTAGAAGTAAAACAAACCTTATCAGATAAAGAATACCGTGCTTATTATGAAAAATATGGTAATTCATTTACTGTAGGTATGGGTGCAGAAGCCATTAAAGAATTACTTAAACGTGTTGATTTAGATAAAGAAATCGCCGACTTACGTGCTGAACTAGAAAATACTACTGGTCAAAAACGTATTCGTTTAGTAAAAAGACTTGATTGCTTAGTAGCATTCCAAGAAAGTGGTAATAAACCTGAATGGATGGTTCTAGATGTATTACCTGTAATACCTCCAGAACTTCGTCCAATGATTCAACTTGATGGTGGTCGTTTTGCTACGAGTGACTTAAATGATTTATACAGAAGAATTATAAATAGAAATAATCGTTTAAAGAAATTACTTGAACTTGGAGCACCAACTATCATTGTTCAAAATGAAAAACGTATGCTTCAAGAAGCTGTTGACTCTCTATTTGATAATGGTCGTCGTGGTAGAAGTATTACTGCTGCAAGTAATCGACCACTTAAGAGTTTATCTAGTATGCTTAAGGGTAAACAAGGTCGTTTCCGTCAAAACTTACTAGGTAAAAGAGTTGACTACTCAGGACGTTCTGTTATCGTAGTTGGACCAAATCTTAAGATGTATCAATGTGGTTTACCTAAAGAAATGGCTATTGAATTATTTAAACCACATGTAATAAATGGTATAGTAGAACGTGGTTTAGCCCATAACATTAAGGGGGCTAAAAAGTTAATTGATGCTCGTGATGAAGCAGTATGGGATATTGTTGAAGATGTAATTACTGAATACCCTGTGCTATTAAACCGTGCTCCAACACTTCATAGACTTGGTATCCAAGCATTTGAACCAGTTTTAGTTGGTGGTAAAGCAATTCGTCTTCACCCATTAGTATGTACAGCCTTTAACGCTGACTTCGATGGAGACCAAATGGCTGTTCACGTACCACTTTCTGAAGAAGCCAAAGCCGAAGCAAGAATTCTTATGCTTGGGGCTAACAACATCTTAAATCCTAAAGATGGAAAACCAATCGTTACCCCATCACAAGACATGGTATTAGGTAATTGTTATTTAACCATCGAATATGCTGGTGAACCTAATGAAGGACATGTGTATAAAGACCCTAATGAAGCTTTAATGGCATATGAAAGAAGAGAAATAACTCTTCATACTAGAATTGCTATTCCAGTTAAATCATTTAAATATAAATTATTTACCGAAGAACAACAAGATAAATATTTAGTTACTACCGTAGGTAAGATTAAATTTAATGAAATTTTACCAGATACTTATCCATTTGTTAATGAAGGTACTAAAGAAAACATTGAAGGAATAACTCCAAGTAAATATTTCTTACCAATGGGTGTAAATATTCCAGAAGAAATTGCTAAAATGCCATTAGTACAACCATTCATTAAGAAAACATTAGGTCAATTAATTGCTCAAGTATTTAAAAGATATAAAACAACTGAAACATCAATAATGCTTGATAAATTAAAAGATTTAGGATTTAAGTATTCAACTGTTGCTGGTGTAACCGTATCTATTGCTGACGTTGTTAGAAGTGATGACAAGCACGAAATTATCGAAAGAGCAAAAGCTAAAGTAGATAAAATTAACAAACAATATCAAAGAGGTTTAATTACTGAAGAAGAAAGATATGAAAATGTTATTGCTTCATGGAATAATGCAACCGATGAAATTAAAGATGAACTTGCTGAATTAAGTAAGAATAATTATGATAACCCAATATTCATGATGATGAACAGTGGTGCTCGTGGATCTATTTCCAACTTCACCCAACTTGCTGGAATGCGAGGACTTATGGCTAAACCAGATGGTTCTACCGTAGAAATTCCAATCACATCATCATTCATCGAAGGCTTATCTGTATCCGAATTCTTCTTATCAACCCATGGTTCAAGAAAAGGTTCTGCCGATACAGCCCTTCGTACTGCTGACTCAGGTTACTTAACTCGTCGTTTAGTTGACGTAGCTCAAGATATTATCGTTAAAGATTACGATTGTGGTTCAGTTCAAGGTTTAGTTGTATATGACTTAGTTAATGACAAAGACGGTACGATTATAGAACCACTTGCAGAACGTATTTTAGGTCGTTTTGCTTCTAAGAAAATCGTTAATCCTGAAACTAAAGAAGTTATTGTTGAAGCTGGCGAAATGATTACTGAAAATGCTGTCGCTAAAATTACTAAAGCTGGTATCAAGAAAGTTGAAATTAGAAGCATTCTTACATGTAAATCTAATAATGGGGTATGTCAAAAATGTTATGGACGTAACCTTGCAACTGGCAACTTAGTTGAAAAAGGCGAAGCAGTAGGTATTATGGCTGCTCAATCAATTGGTGAACCTGGTACCCAACTTACCATGCGTACATTCCACTCTGGTGGTGTTGCCCATGGTGGAGATGCCGATATTACTCAAGGGCTTCCAAGAGTTGAAGAATTATTTGAAGCTCGTATGCCAAAAGGTAAAGCAACTATTGCTGAAATTGGTGGTAAAGTTATCGGTATCGAAGAACAAAATGGTAAACATTTAATTACTATTGAAAATGAAGCAGGTGTAAGAGAACATGTCACAAACTACAATATGAAAGTTCGTGTCAGTGTTGGAGATACTGTTGAAGCAGGTGATAAACTTACTGAAGGTGTTATTTCACCTAAAGAATTACTTGCGGTAACAGACCCACTTACTGCTCAAGAATATATTTTAAAAGAAGTTCAAAAAGTATATAAATTACAAGGTGTTGATATTTCCGATAAACATATCGAAATTATCGTTAAGAGAATGATTAACAAAGTACGTATTACTGACGCTGGTGATACTGACTTTGTCGAAGGCTTAACAGTTTCACTAAGAGAATTTACTGAAGGCAATAAACCAGTAATTATGGCTGGTAAAGTTCCTGCTAAAGGAAATCCAATCATGCTTGGTATTACTAAGTCTTCTCTTGAAACAGATTCATTCTTATCAGCAGCATCTTTCCAAGAAACAACTCGTGTTTTAACTGATGCCGCAATTCATGGTAAAGTAGATACTCTTCAAGGATTAAAAGAAAATGTTATAATTGGTAAATTAATCCCTGCTGGTACTGGTTATAAACAATATAGCGATATTAAGATCGAATTAGAAAAAGAAATATTGAATGACGATGCTAGCGAAGTTTTAGAAGAAAAATTAATGGATGATGCTGATATATCATTAAGTGATTTAAATCCTACAGAATAAGAAGATTGCTCCGGCAATCTTTTTTTCTTGACTAAATTCATAAATGTGTTAAAATAACATACAACAAAAAGGGGGATTTATGGAAAAAGTTTATGGTTTTACTAATGAAAATATAGGTGATTTTCCAAAACATTTTAATTTTGATAATGCCAATGTCTTAACGGTCTTAGGAAGTGGAGATCAATATTTTGTATCTCTTTTAAATGGCGCTAAAGATATAGAAGTATTTGACATAAATTACATTGCTTGGTATCACTTTATCTTAAAATATACAGCATTAAAAGTATTATCTTATGAAGATTTTTGTCAGATGTTTATTATAGATAATCTAGATAATTTAAATATTTATAATAAAATTACGCCTTATTTACCAGATGAAGTTAGATGGTTTTTTGATAAACTTATTAATTTAGGCAGAAAAATATCTTCAATTAAAATAAAAAATATTATCTTTGATAATGCTAAAATGAATAATATTCCTTATTTAGATGCTAAAACTTATTACAGACTACAAAGTATATTACAAAGGACAAATCTACCAATATTTTATAATTGCAATTTATTAGATATTTTAAAATTTACCCAAAAGTCTTATGATATTGCCTTGTTTTCTAATATTTATCATTATTTAAGTTTAAGTGTAGAAGATTATCAAGAATTTTTAAATAAAATTAGTTGTCCAGAAATATTAGCATTATATACTTGGATTTTAAATAGGGAAGAAAAAAATAAGTTTATAAATAACGGCTTTGAAGTATACGATATTCCCGGAGTATTACATCAACAAGATTATATAATTAAATTACATCGTAAAAAGCAATAATATTTGCTTTTTTTTCTTTATAATAATATAATTAACTAGGTGATTAATTATGTATGAAAATAAGAAAATATTAATTCTTGGAGCTGCCAAAAGTGGAATTGCTGTTGCTAAACTTTTAGCGGATAAAAATAATGATATTACTTTAAGTGATATTAATGATTTAAAAGAAGAAGATAAAAAAAATCTAGAAAATTTGGGAATAAAGATAATAATAACTTCTAATCAAGTAGATTTAATAGATACATCTTATGACTTAGTTATTAAAAATCCTGCCATTATGTCTACTAGTGATATAGTCAAAAAGATAGAAGAATTAAATATTAGATGTGAAAATGAAATAGAAGTAGCGTATCATTTTTTGCCAAAAGATATAACCATAATTGGTGTTACAGGTTCGAATGGGAAAACAACAACTACGACAATTATTTATGAATTATTAAAAAAACATGGTAAAAGTGTAGTACTTGGTGGTAATATTGGTTATCCTTTAAGTTCTGTATTAGATCAAGTAAAATCTAAAGATATTCTATTGTTAGAAATAAGTGATCATCAACTATGCGATATTCACGAATTTAAAACTAATATTAGCATTTTAACTAATATTTGCCCAACGCATTTAGACTATCATGGTTCATATGCTCATTATATGTTAACTAAAAAGAAAATTTTTAATCTTCATACCAATGCTGATATTGCAGTATTAAATAAAGCAAATGAAGACAGTTTAAAAATAAGTAAGGATATTCCATCTAAAAAAATATATTTTAATGATGCTAATAATTATTATAAAGATGGCTTTATTTATCTTCATGGTGAACAATATTTAAATGTAGATGATATTCGCTTAAAAGGAAGTCATAATTATGAAAATATTCTTGCAGCTCTTTTAGTGCTAGAAAATTTTAATTTAGATAAGTCTCTTGTCGTTGAATTCTTAAAAAATTTTGGTGGAGTAGCCCATCGTTTAGAATTTGTAGCTGAAAAGTCCGGAGTAGAATACTATAACGATTCTAAATCAACTAATCCTACTGCCACTATTACAGCTTTAAAAACATTTCAAAAACCTATTCATCTTATCTTAGGAGGGCTAGACCGAAATCAAGATTTTAATGAATTAAATGCCTACATGCAACATGTGAAAAAAATCTATGCTATTGGTAGTGTTACTGACCGTCTTGCAGATTATGCTAAAGGAATAAATATTCCTTGCGAAAAATGTTATAATTTAAGAGATGCTATGTCTCAAATTGTAAAAAATGTTCAAAATGGGGAAGTAGTTTTGCTTTCTCCAGGCAGTTCATCCCAAGACCAATATGTGAAATTTGAAGATCGTGGGGATGAATTTAAAAATATAGTTGAAAAAATTTAAAGAAAAAGGTATAATTTAAATATATTGATAATAAGGGGCTGATATCATGAACGGACAAAATCCGAATAATAATCAATTAAATTCCAATGCCAATAACGGCATAAATGCTAGTGTTTTAGGTAGTGTTAGTCCAAATCCTACCCAAGCAACACCAGTAACTCCAACTCCTGGAGTAAATAGTGCACCAACATCACCAGTTAGTACACCTATGGGAACAGTACAACCGGCACCAACACCTAATGTGGCACCTAGTCCTCAAACACCGCAACCAAATTTGAATACTCCAACACCGTCGGTTGCTCCAGTTGGTACTCAAACACCTAATATGAATGCTACCCAACCACAAGTAAATGTAGCACCAAATGTTAATGTGGCACCAGCACCAACAGCTCCAACTCCAGCAAGCAGTGTTAATCCCGAACCAGTTGCTCAACCAATTCCGGGAACTAGTGGAACACCTTATCAAGCAAATAGCTTAACGGGTAATACTGTCGGAGTAGGTACTCCAACAATGGGCCAAGATAATTTAAATTCTAATGGCTTTGTTGAACCTAAAAAAACAGAAAATATCGGAATTGTACCGCCACCAAGCAATCCAAATGCTAATGAACAAAAAAAGAAAAAAGGAATGAATAAGACTTTGTTTGTTGTCTTAATTATTGTTGCTATTGCGGCAGTTGCCTTTGGTGTATATTATTTCTTGAGTATAAGTAACAAAGTAAGTGTTACATTAAAAGATGTAACCATCGGAGTAGGAGATACCTTATCAGATAATATCAATGATTATGCTACTATTAGTGGTAAAAATGCTGGAAGTTGTACTTTAAATATTCGTAATGTTGATACCCAAACACTTGGATCATACAACTTTACTATAACTTGTGGTGATGAATCATTTACAGGTAAAGTAAATGTTAGTGATACAACTGCCCCAGAAGTTAGTTTAAATACTCTATATAAAGTAATAAATAGTACAGCAACTCTTGATGAATTTGTGGCATCGTGTACAGACCCTTCTGAATGTACTACCGCTTTTGCTAATGAAAATACTTTAACTAGTTATTTAGCAACCGCTGGAGGCCCTTATTCAATTGAAATAACAGCAACTGATAACGCAGGTAATACCGGTACTTATAATGCCCAATTATATGTAACACCATATGCTATTAGAATATTTAAAAATTGTGAATCGACAAGTAGCGAAGTATCTGGTTATCAAGCAACAAAAACAGTAAGAGATTACTTACCTATGGGTAATAATGATACTGGAGCCTTAGTTTATTTAGGAGTTTCTCAAAGAATATATACTTACGTATTTACTAATGCTGATGAATATAACTCTGTTATTGGAGATAAACCTCAAACATTAACTTTTGATAGTATAACTGGTCAAGCATCTTATGACGATGATAAGTTAACCTTCCAAATAACAACTGATTTAAGTTTAGATACTCTAAATACTGAAGCAGGAGGAACTTTCCCAACTAATTATACTGATATAGATAACTATTATAAAAATTTGAGTTATACTTGTAATAATATTTCTCCAGCAAGTTAAATAAACTTTGCTAAAAGGATGTCATCGACATCTTTTTTTCTTGTCATAGTCCTAACAACGTGATAAAATTTTAGTATAATAGGTGATTTAATGAAAAAGAAAAAATGGATTTTGTATATTGTTGTAGCTTTATTAGTAGTTCTTTTATGTCTTTTATTTGTAACTATCTTTGATTTTGAAAAAGATTCTAAACCAACTGAAGAAGAACTTCCAGAAGTAACTACCGATTTAATCGATCAACTTTATAGTTATTTGCCATTAAATGAAATGGGCTTACATACTATGTATACTGGATATTATAATACCATTAATAATATTAGCAATGATATTATTCTAAGTATGATTTATGAATATATTATAAATAATGATGAATTTAAATTAGAAAGTACCTCAATTGATGAAATGTTATCTTCTCAAGTAATTTCTAATGCTAGTGATATAACTCCATTATATAAAGTAAAAGTATCAGAAATTAATGCAATATTTCCCAAAATATTTGGTAGCGAAGCCAAATTCAAAATTGCTGACTTCCGTTATGATTACAAAACCTTAGCAAAAGTTGACAGTAATAAAGAATACTTTTATATTTATAATAATACACCATTAAATACTGATAAAAATGATATAGTATTTAAAAGTATTACCAAATACGCTGTAACTGAAAATAATCGAACAATTGAAATATATGATTATTACTTAAAATGCGATTTGAATACTAATAATTGTTATAATGATGAAGAAAAAAGACTATTAAATAGTTCTATTAAATATACTGAAAACTTTGATATTAATAATTATCAAGATAAATTAATGATTTATAAACACACTTTTAAATACGAAGATGGTTATTACTATTGGTTTTCATCTGATATTGCTGATTAATCTTTTTCAGGGGGTGAATTATGCAAAATATTTATAGTCTAGCTTATGACACTTTATTAGAAGCTAGCATTGCTTGTATTACTAAGAAAAAAGGATTTCCATCGCTAGTAGAATTTTTAACTACTCTTGATAGTGATCTTGACGATTTAATTTTAAAGCGAACTGCTTCTTTAAATATTGACAAAAATTTTTTTAAAGCTGTAATGATGTTAACCTTTTGTAGTTGTGCTTATTTAAATAGCTCTTATGATGTCCGTCGTGAAGTAAATGTCGAAGAAGCCGAAATGCTTAGGGACTATTTGGAGTGTATGGCACCTCAAGAAATTATTTTATTATTCTTTAAAAATGATTTTATTTTAGAAGTTCTTTATGAATCTTTTTATAACTATGTCAATAACACTTATATTTATCGCTATTGTTGTTGGGCAAATATTCAAAATGAAAATAAGACTAAAAAATTACTCAATATAAATCCTTTTGTGATTTTAGAAACCGATACCGCTTTACTAGATAAAGGGTTTACACAAACAGAATTGACAATTCAACTATTTTACGATTTATACGATAAAGCTTTAGAAGAATCTTCTGAAGACACCGAATATACTGAAGAAGAGGACGAAAATATTTTTAATAAATTGATTATAAAGAATTTTCGCCGGCTAATTTCTAATCACTTTAAAGATAATGAAAATGAGATTGCTAATTTCTATTCGATGATTTTAGGTATTGTTTATGAAAATTTAATACTACATACGGAAAAGAAAAAAAGATATCAAAAGCAAAGACTAAATTTAATAAGAAAACTAGAAGAATATTCTCCTGAGGATTTAATTTGTCTTTTGCAAACTGATGACAAATTTACATCAGATATAATAAATTTATTTATTTCTTACAATGATTTTTTAGAAAAAAGTGAATTTATAGCCCGTCGTAGAAATTTTATAAAAAGAGGGGATAGTAATAAATTAAAAGAATTTAACCCTTACTTTGATGAAGAAGTTCAATTGCTAAAAAGATTAAAATAAAAAGTTCCTATTGATGGGAACTTTTATTCATTTATTAATACAGCATGAACAACATAACGATTATATTCATCGGCGCAAGTTGAAAGAGTAAGTATTTTACTATCTCCAGATAACGTAACACCAAAATCATAAATACTTCGTTCTTTTAACATATTATAAAAATCTAATCTTTCTTGATCACTTTTAAATATCGTTTGCATGTAATCAGTAGTGACTGATATCTTATAAACGGCAAATATTTGATATTCTAAATTATCATATAGTGTTCGCAATGATATTATTTGATTTTCAGGATTACTATACCAACTATATCTCAAAGTATTTTGTAATGTTCCAAACATAACTCCACTATGATACCGATTATGGCCATATATAATTGTGTTATCACTTATCTTTTCAGCATCATTATGATAATCCATAAAAATCCATCCGTTATTATCTTCTTCCATATAATAATTGTGCTTTAAATAATATTCATTATTTATATTCTGAACTACGGGATAATCAATATTAGTATTATTAACTTTTAACCAACCGACAGTGTCTGGATTTTCTTGCCATAAAGCCGCAATATCTTCATTAATTACCAATTTGTCATTTTCTTCTTTATTTTCATTTAAATCTGCCATTATCTTTTCTGAATCACTTATTTGAATCACTTGCGTTATTTTTTCTTGTATTTCTGTAACGTTTTTCATCGACATATAATTATCATAGAAAACATATCCAAATGAGAAAAAGACAATTAATAAAATTAAATAACTACAGGCTTTTAAAATATTTAAATTAGCCTGTTTAAAAATATTATCTCTTAAATATTCATTGCTATAAGCCAATTTAAAAGTAATTTTATATTTTTTACTTTTTCTTTTATTAAACCTTCGCAAATATTCAATAACTTCTTCATTATCGATATTTTCATGGATAACTATTTTTATATTTCTCTTGCCGTTTTTCTTAAGTATTGCAATTAAAAACTCTAAATCATTTTTATTTATAGCATTAATATTAATTGTTTTTAAATATTTATTTATTTTGCAAAATGCTTCAAAATCTTGCTCATCTTGTTCTGACATTGGGAATTCTATTTTTAAAGTAATCTTATAAAACAAATTAGAAAATTGACTTAGATCATTTTCCAACATAAAGTTTGATAAAAAAAGAATTTCACTTCTTGTCTCTACCATAATATTGTATTTATCTAAATATTCAATCATAAAAGGTTGAAGAGCATAACAATTGACATTTTTGATATAAGACTGCATAATTCCTTCACACATAGCAAATGTTAAAGGACTGTCCTCTTTTAAAATTAATGTTGTTATTTGTTTATTATTTTTTAAAATTATTATAAAAGGTAAAGCAAATAAATTACTTTCTAAAATAACCGTATTTAAATTATAAGATTTTGTTATTTCACTTAAAAAAGTTGCTACAATTTTACTATTGTCATTTATATAATCTAGAGAAAATACTAACTCATTACAACTAATTACATTGGTGTTTATAATATTTTTATATTCAGTAGACAACTTTACTTTTTCTTTTACAATTAAGGCGTTATCTTTGATTTTTATTAATATTTTCTTCATTTTCTCACCTATATTACTTTAATATGATAACACAAATTTACACATTTTAATATAATTTTTGAAAAAATATGTTGTTTTTTGTATTTTTATGATATAATTTAGACATAATAAAGATAGGAGAGATGTGTGTGAAAAAATTATTGAGTGTTTTAGTTATAGGTGTAGTGTTATTTTTACCGTTAGGTGCTAAAGCATTGGATTTAGGATTTAACTGCGAAAAGAGTTGCCGAAATGAAGATACTGGAGTTTGTGAACAAAGATGTACATTATCCATTTCAGGAAATACTAATCCTGAAGGACTTACATCAGTAACTCCAACATTTACCATTACTGGTGATGCTGACAAAGTTAGATTAGGAAGTTTAACTGCTGCTAGCGATAACATTATTGCATCAAGTTCTAGAGCTGGTGATGTAATAACTATGGAATTCGTTTTTACTGGAGCTATTACGGAAGAAAGTTTTGATTTAGGAACTCTAGTACTTGAACTAGATGACAATGCAACTGACTGTAGTGGTAAATTTGCTCTTAATGGTGTAGAATATCCTGAAATTAAAATTGAAATTACAGAAGAAGTTGAAACTGGCGTAGCACTACCATTGACAATCCTTGCTTGTGGTGTAGGTGCTGGAGCTGTTATCTACGTTGTAACTAAGAAAAACAAAAAAATATATAAAATCTAACAAAATATTGTAATTTTTAACAATCTTAGGTTCCTAAGATTGTTTTTTTATGTTACAATAAGGACAGGTGATTTGAAATGCGTGAGTTTACAGAACAAGAACTAGTTAGAAGAAAAAAACTAGACAATATTAGAGAATTAGGAATTGACCCTTTCGGTCATAAATATGAAGTAACTGATTTCTCTTTAGATATTAAAGAAAAATATAAAGGTAAATCTCATGAAGAATTAGAAAATATGCAAGCAACAGTAAGTGTTGCTGGTAGAATAATGTTTATTCGGAAGATGGGAAAAGCCAGTTTCTTTTCTATCAAAGATAAACTAGGAAGTATTCAAATATATATATCAATTAATGATGTAGGGGAAGAAACATATAATCTTTTTAAGACAGCTGACATCGGAGATATTGTGGGTATTAAAGGTACAGTTATGGTTACCCAAACTGGAGAAATAACGATTAAATGTAAGGAATATACTCATTTAGTTAAAGCTTTAAAACCACTTCCAGAAAAATATCATGGTTTGAGTGATGTTGAAGAAAGATTTAGAAGACGTTATGTCGATTTAATCATGAACGATGATGCAAGACGTGTTGCTTTTGCTCGTCCAAAGATTATACGTTCTATCCAACATTATCTAGATAGTAGAGGTTATGTTGAAGTTGAAACCCCAATTCTTGGAACAATCCTTGGAGGAGCTGCTGCCAGACCTTTTATAACCCATCATAATGCTCAAAATATTGATATGTATTTACGTATTGCTACGGAACTACCTTTAAAACGTTTATTAGTTGGAGGTATGGATGCAGTTTACGAAATTGGGAGGATTTTTAGAAACGAAGGTATGGACAGAAAACATAATCCTGAGTTTACAACTATCGAATTATACAAAGCATTCTCTGATTTAGAGGGTATGATGGACGTTGCTGAAGGTATATTTAGTACATGTGCTATGGAATTAAATGGTACCTATGAAGTAGATTTTCTAGGTCATCATATCAATTTAGCACCAGGATTCAGAAGAGCTCATATGGTCGATTTAATAAAAGAAAAAACTGGTATCGATTTCTTCCAAGACATGAGTTTTGAAGATGCCAAAAAATTAGCTGAAGAACATGGTATTGAAGTCGAAGAACACTTTGGCTATGGTCATATTGTTAATGCTTTCTTCGAAAAATATGTTGAAGATACAATCGTTGATCCTACTTTTGTTTATGGTCATCCAATTGAAATTAGTCCATTAGCTAAAAAAGATTCAAAAGATCCAAGATTTACTCAAAGATTTGAGCTTTTTATCGCCGGTTCGGAATATGGAAATGCTTTTACAGAATTAAATGATCCAATTGATCAATATGAACGATTTGAAAATCAATTAAAAGAAAAAGATTTAGGAAATGACGAAGCTAATGAAATGGATTTAGACTTTGTAGAAGCCCTAGAATATGGTATGCCTCCAGCTGGTGGTATGGGTATTGGAATTGACCGTTTGGTAATGTTACTAACTGGTAGTGAAACTATTAGAGAAGTAATTTTATTCCCAACAATGAAACCATTAGATAAGACTGCTCCTTCTAAAATTGCTCCAGTTACTCCTGAAATTTCTAAAATTGACTTTTCAAATGTAGAAATTGAACCACTATTTAAAGATACTATCGATTTTGAAACATTCCAAAAATCTGATTTTAGGGCAGTTAAAGTTAAAGAATGTAGTGCAGTATCAGGTTCTAAAAAATTATTGAAATTTGTTTTAGATGATGGTAGTGGTGTAGATAGAATAATATTAAGTGGTATTCATGATACATATGAACCAGAAGAATTAGTGGGTAAAACCCTAATAGCTATCACTAATTTAGAAACTCGTAAAATTATGGGAATCGACTCTTGTGGCATGATTATTAGTGCAATTCACCACGAAAATGGTGTTGAAAAACTTCATCTTCTAATGGTAGATGACGCTATTCCTGCTGGAGCAAAATTATATTAATGAAAAAAGGAATTCTATTTCATTCGATAGAATTCTTTTTTTAGTCTTGTATAAAATTTCTTTAATGTTATAATTAAAATAAGGTAGGTGTAGTAATGAAAAAGATAATTATATTAATATTTGGCATTTTTTTAATTAGTGGCTGTAGTTGTAGTAAAGATGAAAATACCTTAGTAATGGCTACAGAAGCAGGATTCGCTCCATACGAATATTATGAAAATAATGAAATAGTTGGTGTAGATGTCGATATAGCCAAAGAAATAGCAGCTGCAATGGGAAAAGAACTAGTAATTAAAGATGTTGCTTTTGATTCAATAATTAACGAAGTAAAAAGTGGTAAAGCAGACTTTGGTGCTGCAGGAATTAGTTACAGCGAAGAAAGAGCTGAAGAAGTAGACTTTACCATAAACTATACAACTTCTAAACAAATTGTAATAGTTAAAGAAGATAGTAATATTACAACTAATGATTTAGATAATTTAAAAATTGCTGTTCAACTTGGTAGTGTTGGTGATACTTTTGTTACGGAAAATTATCCAAATGCGCAAATAACTCGTCAAAAGAAGTATTTGGCAGCTATTCAGGACCTGTTAACTGATAAAGTAGATTGTGTAGTTATGGATGAATTGCCGGCTATAGAAATGCTTAAGAATAATCCAGGTCTTAAGATATTAGATAAAGAACTATTTACAGATAGTTATGGTATGATAGTTAAAAAAGGGAATACTGAATTATTAAATGCGATTAATGAAGTGTTAAAAAAATTAGTTGAAGAAGGAAAGATAGAAGAATTTGTTATAAATCATTCTAAAGGGTAATCATGAACTTATTGGATAATTTATATAAAACTTTAATATATGATAATCGATATCTTTTTTTCTTAGAAGGAATTAAAAACACTATAATAATCGCTTTTTTTGCTGGAATTATCGGGGTAATAATTGGAATAATTGTTGCTTTAATAAAAAACTATCATGAAAAAACTAATAAATTAAAAACTCTAAATTTTCTGGCATCATGCTATGTAAATATCATTAGAGGAACTCCAACTATTTTACAACTTATGATAATTTACTATGTCATATTTGCCAGTGTCGAAATAAATATTGTCGTTGTGGGTATTCTTGCTTTTGGTATTAACTCAGGAGCATATGTTTCCGAAATCATTCGAGCTGGAATAAATTCCATCGATAAAGGACAAATTGAAGCAGGAAGTTCCTTAGGTTTAAATTATCCTAAAATTATGCGTTATATTATTATGCCTCAAGCTATTAAAAACATTTTGCCAGCTTTAGGTAATGAATTTATTACTTTAGTAAAAGAAACTTCTGTTGGAGCTTACATTGGTATTATTGAACTTACTAAAGCCTCAGATATTGTAGCTTCAAGAACTTATGAATATTTCTTTCCTCTTATAATTGCAGCAATAATTTATTTAATAATAACATTAAGTTTATCAAAACTAATAAAGATAATGGAAAGGAAACTAAATAATGTTAATAGTTAAAAACTTAGAAAAAAGTTTTGGAAAAACCAAAGTATTAAAAAATATTAATTTAGAAATAAATGAAAAAGAAAGAATAGTAATTATTGGCCCTTCCGGATGTGGAAAGTCAACTTTATTACGTTGTATTAATCAAATAGAAAAGCCCACCAAAGGCAAAGTTTTATTTGAAGGAATACCCTTAGATGATAAGAAAACCGATATCAATAAAATAAGAATAAAGATGGGTATGGTTTTCCAACAATTTAATTTATTTCCTCATTTAAAAGTAATCGATAATATTATTTTAGCTCCAGTTAAGTTAAAGTTAATGAGCAAAGAAGATGCAATCAAAAAAGGAAAAAAACTTTTAAATCAAATTGGTTTAGCAGAAAAAATAAATAATTATCCTAAAGAATTATCGGGAGGTCAACAACAAAGAGTAGCTATTATTCGAGCATTGATGCTTGATCCAGATTTATTATTATTTGATGAACCAACTTCTGCCTTAGATCCCGAAATGAAGCAAGAAGTTCTGGAATTAATGAAAGATTTGGGAAAATCAGGACTAACAATGATTGTCGTAACTCATGAAATGCAATTTGCCAAAGAATTTGCTACTAGAGTAATATTTATTGATGAAGGAAAAATTATCGAAGAAGGAACACCGGATGATTTATTTAATCACCCAAAATCATTAAGATTAAAAGAATTTTTAGATAATATCAAATAAAAACTATTCAAATGGTTTAAATAAATTTTATTTGTGGTATAATTAATTTAAAATAAGGAGGATATATGAGTACAATTAATGTAACAAGTGAGATAAAACCACTTAAAGAAGTATTGGTCCATCGACCAGGAAAGGAACTGTTAAATCTTACTCCCGATACTCTTCATCGTTTATTGTTCGATGATATACCTTATTTAAAGGTTGCTCAAGCTGAACACGATGAATTTGTCCAAATTTTAAGAGATAATGGAGTTAAAGTATATTATCTTGAAGATTTAATGGCTGAAACATTGGATTTCAATCCAGAAATTAAAAAGAAGTTTTTAAAACAATTTATTGCGGAAGCTGGAGTAAATACTCCTAAATACCGTGATTTAGTCTTCGATTATTTAATGAGTATTGAAGATAATAAAGAATTTGTTTTAAAGACTATGGAAGGTGTCCAAATATATGAATTAGATAGAAATAAAAGAGTAATGGAAAAGTCTTTAGTAGACTTAGTTACTGCTGAAACAGACTTTATAGTTGAACCTATGCCTAATTTATATTTTACTAGAGACCCATTTGCTAGTGTAGGTAGTGGTATAGTCCTAAATAAAATGTATTCCGTAACTAGAAGTAGAGAAACAATTTATGCTGAATACATATTTAATTATCATCCTAAGTTCCAAGGTGAAGTTGAAAATTACTACGATCGCTATTATGATTGGCATATTGAAGGTGGGGATGTCCTAAATTTAAATGATCACATCTTAGCTGTAGGTATTTCCCAAAGAACTGAAGCTGGAGCTATTGATAAATTGGCTAAAAATTTATTTAAGAATCCTAATTGTAAGATTGATACTGTTTTGGCATTTAATATTCCTGAATCTCGAGCTTTCATGCATCTTGATACAGTATTTACCCAAATTGATGTCGATAAATTTACATACCATCCAGGTATTATGAAAACTTTACAAGTTTTTGAAATTACTGAAGGTGATGACCCTAATAGTGATGAAGACTTAAATGTTAAAGAAATAAATGATTCACTAGAAAATATTTTAAGTCATTATTTAGGTATTCCGATAACTCTTATTCCATGTGCTGGTGGTGATGATGTAGCTAGTCAAAGAGAACAATGGAATGATGGAACTAATACTTTATGTATAGCTCCAGGAGTAGTGGTTGTATATAATCGTAATAATATAACAAATGATGTATTGAGAAGTCATGGTATCAAAGTAATTGAAATGTCTAGTGCAGAATTATCTCGTGGTCGTGGTGGTCCTAGATGTATGAGCATGCCTTTATATAGGGAGGACTAAAATGAATTTAAAAGGGCGTAGTTTTTTAAAATTGTTAGATTATACACCTGATGAAATTCGTTATTTATTAGATTTAAGCAAAGATTTTAAAAATAAAAAGAAAAATAATGTTGAACATAAATATTTAAAAGGAAAAAATATCGTTTTGCTCTTTGAAAAAACTTCGACAAGAACGCGCTGTGCTTTTGAAGTAGCTGGTCATGATTTAGGAATGGGAGTAACATACTTAGAACCTGGAAGTTCCCAAATGGGTAAAAAGGAAAGTATCGAAGATACTGCTAAGGTTTTAGGGAGAATGTATGATGGTATTGAATATCGTGGCTTTGCTCAAAGTAATGTTGAAATCTTAGCTAAAAATGCTGGAGTACCTGTTTGGAATGGCTTGACAACCGAATTTCATCCTACTCAAATGTTAGCAGATTTAATGACTATTGAAGAAAACTTTGGCCACCTAGAAGGCTTAAATTTGGTTTTCTGTGGTGATGGACGAAATAATGTTGCTAATTCTTTGTTGGTAGCTTGTGCTAAAATGGGCATAAACTTTACTTTGGCATCACCTAATTCTTTAAGACCAGATTCTGATTTAGTAGAAATATGTGAAAATATCGCTAAATCTAGTCATGCTCAAATAAGATTTACTGATGATATAATGGCTGCTACTAAAAATGCTGATGTCATATATACTGATGTTTGGGTATCGATGGGTGAAGCCGATGAAGTATGGAATGAAAGAATTAAGTTGTTAAAAAGATTCCAAGTAACTAAAGAAGTAATGGCAAATGCTAATTCAAACGCTATATTTTTGCATTGCCTGCCATCTTTTCATGATTTAAAAACTAGCATTGGCAAAGAAATATATGAAAAGTTTGGACTTAGAGAAATGGAAGTTACTGATGAAGTATTCCAATCTAATAATTCCAAAGTCTTTGATGAAGCTGAAAATAGAATGCATACAATTAAAGCAGTAATGTATGCGACATTGAGTGATTATCATGAATAAAATAGTAATCGCTCTAGGGGGCAATGCTTTAGGTAATACACCAGAAGAACAAATGGACAGATTAGAAAGTGTTGCCAAAATAATTGTTAAGTTAATTAAAGAAGGTAATAAAGTAGTATTAACCCATGGCAATGGTCCTCAAGTGGGCCAAATTGCTCTAGCGATGGAATATTCCCATCAAGGTGAAGCTAGCACACCTGCAATGCCCTTTGCAGAATGTGGTAGTATGTCTCAAGGTTATATCGGTTACCAATTACAACAAGCCTTACAAGATGAACTTGAAAGACAAAAGGTAAAAAAAGATTGTGTAACCGTCATAACACAAGTACTAGTTGATGCAAATGATGTAGCCTTTGAAAATCCTACTAAACCAATCGGAGCTTTTTATACCAAAGAAGAAGCCGATAAATTAACCAAAGAAAAAGGCTATACATTTGTAAGTGATGCTGGTCGGGGGTATCGGCGAGTTGTACCATCTCCGATACCAATAGATATTATCGAAAGCCGGGTTATCAAAAAATTAGTTGATTCCGACATAGTAACAATTGCTGTTGGGGGTGGTGGAATTCCCGTTATCAAAAAAGACAAAATTGAATTATTAGAAGGTATTGATGCTGTAATCGATAAAGATTTATCTAGCGCGTTGCTAGCTAAATTAATCGATGCCGATTTGCTTTTAATACTAACTTCTATTGATAAGGTATATATCGGTTATAATACTCCAAATCAAAAAGAATTATCTAACTTAACTGTAGCAGACGCTAAAAAATATATTGCTGCAGGTGAGTTTGCTAAAGGAAGTATGTTACCCAAGATAGAAGCTTGTCTAAATTTTGTGACTGGAACTAGTAAAACAGCAATTATTACTTCACTCGATGATGCTCCATTAGCTTTAGAAAATAAAGCAGGTACAACAATTGTAGGAGGAAATTAATATGGCTAAACGCAAAAAGTTCATGCTATCAGCCTTTTCAATTATCTTTATTTTGATAATTGCTTTGGCAATATTGTCGCATGTATTACCAAATGCTGAGTTTGTTGGTGATGTCATCGTCAATGGTAGTGGTACAGTAGGAGCCAAACTATCTGACGTATTATTATCTCCAATCTTAGGATTTGCTGATGCAGTCGACGTTTGTATTTTCGTTCTAATTTTAGGAGGCTTTTTAGCTATAATTACTAAAACGGGAGCGTTAGAAACAGGAATTAAGGTTTTGGTCAAAAAATTAAAAGGAAATGAATTAGTATTAATTCCTATATTGATGCTTATCTTTTCCATTGGGGGTACAACTTATGGAATGCTCGAAGAAACTGTGGGCTTCTATGTATTGCTTGCCGCTACTATGGTAGCTGCAGGAATGGATACTATTGTGGGCTCAGCAATAGTTTTACTTGGAGCAGGTTCTGGGGTTTTAGGTTCGACGGTTAATCCCTTTGCTGTCGGAGCAGCAGTTAGTAGTTTGCCAGAAGGTGTAACTGCTAATCAAGGATTGTTGATTTTTACAGGATTGTTATTATGGATTACAACTTTAGTAATTTCTATAATCTTTGTTATGAATTATGCTAAAAAAGTTCAAGAGGACAAAGGATCAACATTCTTATCTTTACAAGAACAAAAAGCAATGGAAAAGAAATTTGCTGCGGAAATTGAAGGTGCCAAAGATAAAACTAAAGATGTTAAGCTATCAGGAAAACAAAAAGTTACTTTAATTCTTTTGGTTTTAACATTCTTAGTAATGATTGTCGGATTTATTCCTTGGGGCGACTTTAATGTCACAATATTTGATAAGTTTACCGGTTGGTTAACAGGAACTCCTTTAGGTGGTTGGTATTTTGCTGAAGCATCTGTTTGGTTCTTTGTAATGGCTATTATAATTGGTATTATCAATAGAATGCGCGAAAAAGAAATTGTCGATACTTTTATCGATGGTGCTAACGACATGATAGCAGTTATTTTGATAATTGCTGTTGCTAGAGGAGCAAGCGTTTTAATGAGTGTTACTTACTTAGATAACTATATCATCTATAATGCTGCTGACTGGCTTTCTAATTTGCCAGAACTAGCCTTTGTGCCACTTAACTACTTATTGCATATAGTTCTATCAATATTAGTTCCATCATCTAGTGGACTAGCTGTCTTATCAACTCCAATTATGGGAGGACTTGCTAGCGCTTTAGGATATGGCGTAGAAACAACCATAATGACTTTTGTATCCGCTAATGGTTTAGTAAATTTAATTACTCCGACTTGCGGTGCCATAATGGGAGGACTAGCCTTAGCTAAAGTTGAATATACCACATGGTTTAAATGGGCTTTTAAAATAGTAGTAACTATTGCCATAGCCAATATTTTAGTTCTAGAACTAATTACTTTGGTATTTTAACTATAAACCGCTAAATTATAATAGCGGTTTTTAATTTGCTAAAAAACTAACAAAGTGCTATAATACTTCCCATCAAAGGGGGAAAATAAAATGTTAAATAAATCTGATTACAATGATATAACGATGTTAATTAACATTAGTTCAAGTATTTGTCGTAATTTTCAAGAATTGTGTCAGTTAGAAATTGCTGGTAAAAAAGAAAGTCAGGAGTATCAAGAATATTTAGAAGAAGTAAGTAGAGATGTAGAATATAAGAATACTTTTCTTAATAGACTTACTACAACACCTGAAAAATGTATAGAAGTAATGAATTACATCAAAAAATTGTCTAGATTTAAAAATGTAAAATATGCTTCTGATTATCATATTTCTTTTATTAGTACAACCAGTAATTTATCTGAAGATGAAAGAGTTTTAGCGTATTTACTTAATCAACTTACAAAAATTATTTTAGATAATCCACAATTTTTGATGTCAAATATTATGAAAAATCTTAATTTACCTGAAATATTACAGAATCAAACTGAAGTATATAATGCTTTTCAATTTACCTACCAAGCATTACTAATTGCAGATATATATAATTTATTTCTATCCTTAAACGAAAGAAGAATTAATAATACTCAAAATAGTTTTGCTAAACAAAGTTTTATTAAATCAAAATATCAATATGGCTTATTAATTCCTTATATTGCAGATAGTTTAATTAAAAGTCGTTTTAATGCTGAAATGCATCCATTCCTAATAAGTCATAACGCTAGGATAATGCATCCCGTAGTAAAAGAATTTGAGGATTTGATTAAAAAGAATATCTTGCTAGAGAATGCCGAAAAAAGAATGGATGAAATAACTAATTATAATGATTTAGAATTGATGAATCCTGAAACTTTAGCCCATGTTTTAAATGCCCAAGATTTATTGCGTTCAGTATTAATTTTAGCTGATGAAGAAACTACTCAAGCAATTATATCTACTATTGAAGATATCTTAAAGTCAGCTAAAGAAACTAATTTATCAATTAATATTAAGCTAATTTGCCAAATACTTGAAGAAGTTATAAAACGTATTCCTGAGGATAAAACGATTCCTCAAATTGTATCTTTCGGTAGAGTCTGAGAAAAAATTTGATAAATATGTGAAAAAAAGCAATATTTGCTTTTTTTTATTGAAATTGAGTGTTATAATTTTAATCGAGGAGGTAGAGAATGAAAAGTGTATCTGAAAAGCGTGGATTATTAAAGCTAATTGGTGCAGTATTAGATATTATTGGAATAATATTGATAATAATTGCAATACCTGTAACTGATGTAACAATTGAATCTGTATTGCGTCTTATTGGTGTCATCATGATTATTGTTGGTACTTATGGAATTTTCTTTAAATCATTTAAGGAAAAATTGACAAAATTAGGTTTAGTTGGTTCTATTTTAATAGCCTTGAGTTTTATTTTAATAGCTGTATCCGTATTCCTTGATGAATCAGAAGCTAATTTAGTAAATCCTGATATGGCAGCTAAAGTAGTAGGACTTATTTCTTATGTTCTAGGTGGTTTATTTATAACTATTACTAGCAAAGAACATCGTCTTATGAAGTCATTATTTGTGATTGTCTCAGCTTTGGTAATATTCTCATGGGTTATACCTTATGGCTATTTTAATGGCGGCGACTTCTATGAATATGGACTTCTGCCAATAGGTATTGTCGATTTAAGTACAGCATTCTATAATGCTCTTACTTATAGTGCTGATAAAGTTGTATTCTTAATAGTTTTAGCAGGTTTCTATGGTGTACTTACAAAAATTAGTGGCTACCAAAAATTAGTTAGCAATTTAGCTGAAAAATTTTCTAGTCATCCAATTTTAGTTTCTGTAGTAATGTCTGTTTTACTATTTGTGCTTACATCTTTATTACGTCAAACATTAATAGTATTACTATTTGTACCATTATGTATTTCAATTTTACTTAATATGAAGATTGATAAGCTAACTACTTTTGCAATTACATTTGGTTCAGTTTTAGTAGGTGTTCTTGGAGCTACCTATGGAACTGAAGGCTTAATGATGTTTAATAATTACATGAATATGATGTATGGTAGTACAGCTATAGAGATTACAACTGGATTAACATACCGTTTCATAATTGCTGCAGTAGCCTTAGTTTTATATAATTTCTTCATTTGTATGCGCCTTAAAAAGGTTTTAGCAGATAACAAGAAAAATAGTAAAAATGCTGATATTGAAGACGATCCATTCAAGATTGAAGCACCAAAGAAAAAGAGTAGTGCTATTCCTGTTGTGGTAGTTTTATTCATAATAGCAGCATTAGCAATATTAACTCATATTGCTTGGAATACAAACTTCGGTACAGAAGTATTTATCAATTTCCATGAATGGCTTACTGAACTTGCTCCAGTTGAAGATTTCCCTATAATGCAATATCTTTTAGGTTCATCTCAAAATGTTACAGCATTCGGTGAGTATACATATCTATTTGTTCTATGTAGCACTTTAATTTTAGCAGCCGGTTTAATCGCTTACTTATATCGTATGAAATTTGATGAATTTATCGATGCATTCTATAATGGTACTAAGAAAATATTTAAACCACTTCTTTGTGCCGTTGCGGTTTATTTAACATTTGCAATATGTTATAATTCACCAATTATAGTAACAATAACTAATTGGCTACTAAATTTAGTTGAAGGCTTTAATCCTTACTTGACATCACTAACAGCCTTTATTACAGCTGCATTAAATAACGATTTAGGCTATACAAGTTATGTTGTTAGTTCATTCCTAATTAGTGTTTATTCTAGCAACTTAGAATTAGTTCATGTTATTTATACATCTATGGCTGGTGTTGCTCAAGTATTCTTGCCAACAAGCTTTGTTTTAGTGCTTGGCTTAACTCTAATGAAGTTAGATTATAAGGCATGGTTCAAATACATCTGGTTATTCATAGTTGGAATGATCATTATACTACTCGTATTATTTACAGTAGTAACATATATCTAAGGGTTCAAATCGAACTCTTTTTTTGTCTTTATGTAGAATTCTACATAATTATCTTATAGGAAACTACTTTAATTAACAAAAAACAATTGACACACATACATTTGTTTGTTATAATTTATTCATAGTTCAGGGGGAATGATACTATGGATAAAATATTAAAAGGATATGTTTTTAGATTATATCCAACAGATAAACAAAAAGAATTAATTAATAAAACTATTGGATGTACTAGATTTATCTATAATCATTTTTTAGATGAGAAAATAAATGATTATAAAGAAACAGGTAAATCTAAGTCTTGTTATGACCAAATAAAAGAATTACCTAGATTATGTAAAGAATATCCCTGGCTTAGTGAAGTAGATAGTTGTAGTTTAAGAGCATCGCTATTTAACTTAGAAGATGCTTATAAAAGATTTTTTAATAAGCAAAATGAAGCGCCAAGATTTAAAAATAAAGATATAGGTAATAGTTATAAGACTAATAATATAAAAAGTGCTTATAAAGATAAGAGTTATGAAAGTATAAAAGTGGATTTCAAAAATAAAATAATAACATTACCAAAATTAAAAGAAGTAAAATTTAGAGGATATAGAAATAAAACGAATTTTATAGGTAATATAAAAAGTGCAGTTATAAGAAGACAAGCAAACAAATATTATGTAAGTGTGTTAGTAGAAGAACCACTAATATTACCTGAATTTATACCAAGAAGTATAGTAGGACTAGATCTTGGAATAAAAGATATAATTATCACAAGTTATAATGAAAAAATAGAGAATAGTTTATCTTCATTAGAAGTAAATAAAAGAATAAAAGGATTACAAAAGAGGCTTTCAAGATGTAAATCAGGAAGTAAAAATAGATATAAGATAAAATTAAAATTACAAAGAGCATATAGAAAGTTAAAAAACATTCGTAAATATTTAATACATGATGTAACCAATAAACTAGTTAAAGAAAATGATATCATAGTAATGGAAGATTTAAATATCAAAGGTATGTACCAACTAAATTCAATAGCCAAATCTCTAACTAACATTCCTTTGGCTGAAATAAAACGAGTCTTAGAGTATAAATGCAAGTGGCAAAATAATAAATTACTTACAATAAATAGATTTTATCCAAGTAGCCAAACATGCTCAGTGTGTGGATATCAAAATAAGAAAGTAAAGAATTTAGCTATAAGAAGTTGGGAATGTCCAAAGTGTGGTTCATTACATGACCGTGATATAAATGCAAGTATAAATATAATGTTTGAGGGTTTAAAAATGTATGTAAATAGTTTATAATATAAATAAGAGAGCAAATTTAGTAGGGTGGCGACCATCCGAAATTGGTCTATGGAGAGTCCAAAGGACTCTGTGAAGTAGAAATGCCTTGTAGTGATGCAAGGATAGTCAAACTTGTTTGACTTTTGTTCTTATAATAAACGTATGAAAAGTATTCAAGCAATTAAACAAAATATTACTAAATTTAATAAAAAGTGCGATGAACTAGACACATCATTATTAAATTACCTTAATTCCCAAAATTTATCTTTATTAGATTTTTGTAATCTTATAGGTTTAGATATAACCCTTCTAAATGATATAGCCTTAAAAGAATTGCAAAATCTTCTAACGGATAAAAGTACCAGGATATTTTATAATTCGGGAATGACTAGTTTATCACAAGATGAAATCAGTATATATTCATCTAATTTACAAACTAACATTGGTTTTTTAAATGATAAAGTAAAATTAACTTGGGATAATAGCACTCAAAATATGGAATTTCAAAATTATGATAGTGAATTTATGGGCACCAGAAAAAATGGCGAAATTTTAGAAACAATTCATTTTAGTAGCCACTTAGTTATCGACTCTAAAAAAGCCCAAGACCGTATTTTATCTTTAAAATATCCCTTAGAACATGCTGCTTTAAAAATAAAATATACTACATATAAAAAGAATGGTGAAGTTTTAAACGACCAATCTTTTCAAATAACTATTAATAATGCGCTACTGTATAGTGACTTAAGAAATATTTTTCGAATACTTTATAACTTTAATTATACTTTAGCAGTAACCATTCTAAAACTATATCCGGCATCCTTAAAAATTACTAGTGATGAAGTAACAATGAATAATTTTCATACTAGATAACCATTATTAACATAGAATTAATTAAGGAGGATTCTATGTTTAATAAATATAGTTTTACTATTAGTAAGATATTTAAAAAAGCCGAAGAAGAAATGTTTAATCTTCATCATCCTTATGTTGGTAGTGAACACTTATTACTTAGTTTATTAAAGTATGATAAAGAAATTATTCAGATTGCTACCAAATATAATTTAACTTATGATAATTTTAAAAAGGAACTTCTTTTAGTTGTAGGAAGTGCCACTAAAGCTAGTTCTTTTGTTTTATATACTCCTCTTTTGAAAAGAGTTATATCCTTAGCGACTGATGATGCTAAAGAAAGTGGTGAAGAATTAAACTCTAAGCATCTATTTCGAGCCATTATTGAAGAAGGTGAAGGTATTGCTATTCGTCTTTTATATGGCATGAATATTAATTTAGATAATTTGTATGATGAATTAAGTATAACTGAACGAAAAAACAATCAAAAACTAGAAATATTTAAAATAGGAAAAGACTTACAAGACATTATCGACTTTAATGATTTAGTAATAGGAAGAGAAAAAGAACTCAATTTAATTATTGAAACCCTCATTCGTAAAAATAAGAATAATCCTATCTTAGTTGGAGAAGCTGGAGTAGGTAAGACCGCTATTGTAGAAGAATTAGTACGCCGCATAAAAAGAAAAAATGTTCCTGAAAGTCTACAAAATAAGCGAATTATTATGTTAGAAATGGGCTCTTTAGTTGCGGGAACTAAATACCGTGGAGAATTTGAAGAAAAATTAACAAAAGTAATAAGAGAATTAGAAAGTAATCCAGATATTATTTTATTTATTGATGAAATACATACAATTGCTAATGCCGGTGGAGCAGAAGGGGCCATCAATGCCAGTGATATTTTAAAACCTTACTTAGCTCGGGGCAAAGTAAAAATTATCGGAGCCACTACAACTAATGAATATAATAAATTTATCGCCAAAGATAAAGCTTTAATGCGCCGTTTTGAATTAATTAAAGTAAGTGAACCAACACTAAGTCAAACTGAAGAAATATTAAATAAAATAAAACCAAGTTTTGAAAAACATTATAATCTTAAAATAACTTCTCAAAATATTGTTGATATTGTCAAATTAACTGACAAATATATTATTGATCGTCGTAATCCTGATAAGTCTATCGATATTCTTGATTCTGTTTGTGCGATGAAAGAAGTAAGTAATACTTCTAATAATATGTTAAGCAAACTACAAATGGAAAAAGAAAGTATCATTGATCAAAAAAAGTTAATGGTCAAGCAAAATAATTTCAAAAAAGCCTTAGATTATCATAATGAAGAAATAAAAATAACTAATAGAATTATGCAAGCTAATAAAAAATTAATAAAAATTAGTGAACAAGATATTTTAAATTTAATAAGCCGAAAATGTAACATTCCTTTAGGAAATAAAAGAAAAAAATATAAGGATTTAGAAAAACACTTACTTAATAATCTTATTGGCCAAGATGAAGCTATTAAAAAAATCATTAAAAATATGTTAAATTACTCAGAAGATAAGCCCATATCTTTTCTTCTTACTGGGTCAACTGGTGTTGGTAAGACTGAAACTGTAAAATTAATAAGTAAATACTTAAATATAAATTTATTAAGACTAGATATGAGTGAATATAATGAAAGTATTACGGTAAATCGTCTGATAGGATCTAGCGCCGGTTATATTGGTTATGATGATGGTGCTATATTTGATAAAATAAAAATGGAACCCTATACTTGTTTATTAGTTGATGAACTAGAAAAAGCTTCCCCAAGTGTAATTAATCTATTTCTACAAATATTAGATGAAGGATTTATAACTAATGCTAAAGGTGAAAAAATAGACTTTAAGAATACGATGATTTTTATGACTAGCAATATAAAAGGCACTCATAGAATAGGTTTTATGAAAAATAGCAACACTTATAATAATGATTTTAGTAAAGAATTTATAGCTAGATTCACAGATATTATCGAATATAACGATATAACTGATGATATGTTAGATATCTACTTAAAGAAAAATAATATAAAAGATAAAAATATTATTAAAGACTTTGATGTTCATAAAAATGGCTTCCGAGGTTTAAAAAATTATTTAATGAAGACTAAAATTTAAGAATTTTACAATTTGGTTAACATGTCTATTTAGGCATGTTTTTCGCATTTATTTAATTATAAAAAACTAATAGTTGTTTTTCGCCTTTTTATTTGTTATTATGTATCTAAAGGAAGGAACTTTAAGATGAATAAAAGACAAAAAATTTTTTTAGCAATTACTGGAATAGTTTTATTAACAATTATGGGATTATTTATTTATTTTTTGATAACTAATCCAGAAGTTGAAAAAGAACCTGTAAGTGTAATGGGTAAATAATATGATAGAAGTAAAATTATATAATTTGGGTTATTGTAATGAATCTGAATATACTAGAGTAGTTTGTGTATGTCGTTATCGTGGTAAATACGTATTTTGTTATAATAAAAAGAGAAATGGTTGGGAAATTCCCGGGGGACATATAGAGAGTGGAGAAACTTGGCAAGAAGCAGCTAAAAGAGAAATGTATGAAGAAACAGGTGCAACAAAAATTAAAGTAACTCCAGTTAGTGTATATAAAATTAGCACATTTGCTTTATTGTGTTTTTGTGAAATTTTAGAAATGGAAAAATTACCAGAAAACTATGAGATGTCAAAAATTATGTTTTCAGATGATTTACCAAATAATCTAACTTATCCAGATACTTTTAAATTGTATTTTAAAACTGTTAAAGAAAAATTGAATTTGTAATAGGTTAATTTAATTTAAAAAGTATAGAGATAAATATTTATAAATAAAAAGACAAAAAGTAACCGTAATAAAATAGCATTACGGTTACTTTCTTATAGAAAATTACTTTAATTAATTCAAAACGGCGCACACATTTGTTCGATGCGATTAATTTATCAACTAAAGGGGATGAAAAAATATAGTTGAGATACTTAATTGTTTAAGTAATAATTGTTAACTTGATAAAAAATTTATAAACAATAGAATAAAAATATTAGGTTGGCGACCATCCGAAGTTGGCACCTTGTAGTGATGCAAGGCGCCAAACTTGTTTGGCTTTTGTTCTTAATTATACAGCTTATTAGTCACACATTAATATTATTTGGCATTAAGGGACCAAGGGGTAAAAAAAAACACCAATAGGTGTAATGAACTAAAAAAAATGGTCGAGAAGACAGGATTTGAACCTGCAACCCCTTGGTCCCAAACCAAGTGCACTACCAAGTTGTGCTACTTCTCGTTTGTAAAAATAAATGGTACGCCCAAAGGGATTCGAACCCCCAACCTCTAGATCCGTAGTCTAGCGCTCTATCCAGTTGAGCTATGGGCGCAGAATTTCCCAATGCATTATCATTATATTACAAAAAATAGATAATTGCAACTGTTTTTGCTAAAAAACTGGATAGAGCAAGTAGCACAATAGTAGTACACTTGGGCTATTCTATAAACCTAGCCTTTAAAAATTGGTTCATATATTTCTTTTAAATCACTTTCTAAAATAGCAAAATCAATACCATGATTATGAATTTCTCCAATTCTAGGGCCACTTAAAAAAGTTCCTATTTTGAAACACATTGAATAATTCTATTTTCTATAGTTTTTATAAAGTCAATATTAACATATTAGCATAAATAAAATGAAAAAATTGTCAAAAAAAGACATATTGCTTAAACTTTATACACCAATAGCAATATGTTTCTTTTTTAAGATATATTTTCTTAACCAATCTACCGGAAATACTGTCAATGCTATAATGAAAACTAATATTAATTCATTTATTTCCAAGCCATAAGTTCTAAATATTTCCCCACCATTGTAAATAATATACAATTGGGCCACAAATATAAAAGTGAATATACATACAAATACTTTATTTTTACTTAAATTAGCAAATATGTTAATTCTTGATGTTCTAGCATTAAAAGCATTAAATATTCCCATAAATATGAACATCGCAAAATATGCAGTCATTAAGTATTTATTGTTATCTCCCGCTCTAATTAGCGATTTAACTATTGGAAGTTTTAAAAATAGAATACAAATTATTGCACAATAAAGACCTGTCCAAATAATTTCACTATACATATATCTATTCATTATCTTAGTGCTTTTACTTTTCGGTGGTTCTTCCATATATTCTGGAAGTGGTGGTTCAAAAGAAAATGCTATACCTGAGAATGTATCCATAATCATATTTAACCAAAGCATTTGCACAATTGTAATTGGTGTAGCAATTCCTATTAAAGATCCTACAATTGAAAGAATTAAAGCACATGTATTAACAGTAAGTTGATAAATTATAAATTTACGAATACTTTTAAAGATTGTCCTTCCATACAAAATAGCTTTACTTATTGATAGAATGTTATTATCAAGAATAACAATATCTGCAGCTTCCTTAGCAACTTCAGTTCCACTTCCCATAGCAAATCCCACATTGGCTTTTTTTAAGGCTGGAGCATCATTAACGCCATCACCAGTCATGCCCACAACTAATCCCATGTTTTCGATGATGCTAACTAATCTACTTTTATCTTGAGGAAGTGCTCTAGCAATAACTGCAATACTTGGAAGTCTTTTGGCAACTTCCTCATCACTTAATTTTGCTAAATCTGAACTACTTAAAACTAAATTTCTATTTATTGTGATTAAACCAACCTCTTTTGCAATTGACTCAGCAGTGTCTTTTGCATCCCCTGTAATCATTATTGGCTGAATTCCAGCGCTTTTAATAAGGCGAATTCCTTCAGATGCTTCTTTCCGAAGTTCATCTTTGATATTGACAAAACCAATAAATACTAAATTATTTAAATCTTTACCATAAGCAAATGTTAAAACACGCCCAGCTTTTTTAGTATACATATCAATTCTTTTTTGAATAAGACTTTTACTAGATAACTTACTGATATTACCGGAACTATTTAATATTTCATTACACTTTGGCAATATTACTTCACTAGCACCTTTGATAAAAATAGTGCCATCAGTTAAAGTAATACTACTATATTTTTGGGTACTGTCAAATGGTTCTTTTTTCAAAACATTTTGCTTGATACTTGAATCAATTCTAGCAAAATCTAATAAGGCTCTATCGGTAGAATTACCCCCGATAATACTCCCACTACTATAAATACTTGCATTATTTATAGATAATGAGGTATATACTTTCGAATAAATTGGACTTTTTTTTATGCTTGATATATCTTTGAAACTTTTTCCATCACCAGAAATAAATTCTGTTACTTTTAAAACGCCTTTAGTAAGAGTTCCTGTCTTGTCAGTTAATAGTACATTTAGACTACCAGCAGTTTCAATGCCTACAAGTTTACGTACTAAAACATTATCTTTAAGCATCCGTTTCATATTGCTCGATAATACTAAAGTAATCATCATAGGTAATCCTTCTGGGACTGCTACTACAATAATCGTTACTGAAAGAGTTAAAGCATATAGAAGATGATCAAACATAACTGGAAAATCAGTAATTGTTGCTTTAATTAAAGATATATCAAAATTGTTTTCTACCACAATACTTGCAAATAAATAAGATAAACTAGCAAGTATTGCTCCAACATAACCAATTTTACTAATTGTTTTAGCAAGTCCTCGTAATTTTATTCTAAGAGGACTTTCAGGAATTTCTTCTTGTAATTCTTGAGATATTTTACCAAGAATTGTATTATCTCCAACTAAAGTTATTTTGGCTTCGGCTTCGCCACTATAAACTACCGAACCGCGATATATTTTATTTTTTTCTAAAACGTTACCTGTATAACAACTTTCTTTTTTTGCTTCCTTAGTCTCACCATTTAAGGCTGATTCATCGAGTGATAAATTTCCTTTGATTAGATAACCATCAGCTGGTACTTTATCACCACTACTAAGAATAACTATATCTCCTACAACGATTTCGTTGATGGGTATTTCAATTATGATACCATTTCTTTTGACTCGAGTCATAGTTTTACTTGATTCTTCTTGTAAACGGTTGAATGCTTGTTCTGAACCATATTCTGAAATACTTGAAATAAAGGAAGCAAGTAAAATGGCAATTAATATACCAATTGTTTCATACCAATCAAAGTTACGAAATAATACTATCACTTTAATGGCTAATGCCATTAAAAGAATCTTAATTATTGGATCTCCGAGGGATTCTAATAATAGCTTCACAAAAGTATTCTTTTTTACTTTAGTTATTTCATTTGTTCCATATTCTTGCCTTGATTTAACTACTTCAGCATCATTTAATCCCATATGCTTGTCCTCCCAAAACAAGTATATGTTTGACCATTAAAAATATTCTTTTAAGAATCCAATTTGGACAATAAATCGCACTTTATTTTTAAAGAACACATATTACTATATTAAAATGTACTTGGTAAAAACCAAATCATTTGTTATACTTTATATAAGGTGGTTTATTATGACTAAGAAAAATAAAAAAGAACGTTTACAAGATCGTTTAAAAGAACAAATAAAAACTCATAAAAAAGCATTTGCTCTTTATATGTTTTTAAGATTATTAGTATTAATAACTCTTGTATTACAATTGCTTCATGGTAATTATGAAAATGCTTTTTTATGTATTCTAACTCTAATTTTATTTTTGATTCCTAGTTTTTTCGAATCCAAATTTAAATTAGATTTACCAGAAACTTTAGAAATAGTAATTTTATTATTCATTTTTTCAGCAGAAATCCTCGGCGAAATTCAGAATTTTTATAGCGTATTTTCCAATTGGGATACAATTTTACACACTATTAATGGATTTTTATGTGCCGCAATTGGTTTTTCTTTAATCGATATTCTAAATCGCTATGAGAAATTTCATCTTAATTTATCACCAATATTTGTTGCGATTGTGGGCTTTTGCTTTTCGATGACTATTGGTGTTTTATGGGAATTTTTCGAATATGGAGCCGACAAGTACTTTCATACCGATATGCAAAAGGATCAAATTGTTGAAAATATCTATTCTGTTTCCCTAAATCCCGAAGGAAAAAATGTTCCAATAAAAGTAGAAGATATTACGGAAACTCAGATAATTACAGAAGATAACACTTTTGTTGTTTCTGGGTATTTGGATATTGGTTTAATTGATACTATGGGAGACTTATTAGTAAACTTTGCTGGAGCAACCGTTTATTGCATAATTGGTTTTATATATGTAAAAAAACGTGATAATGGCAGTTTAGCTCAAAAATTTATAGTAAGAATGAAGGACTGATTATGAAAATATTCTTAAGATTTGGAAATGTTTTGGTCATAATATTAATACTATTGTTAGTTTTTATAGCTCTTGACCATTTTAATTATTTACCTAGTCAAATATTTAGTGATTCAGATTTCGATATTGAATTTATTCCCAGTTCCAAGGATGCTGATGCTGATGGTGTTGATGATTATACTGATATATTAAATGGTGCTAGGGAATTTGTGGGTCAAAAACCTAAATATAAAAGTGCCTATTATAGTGGGGGATACCCAGATGATGATTATTATGTTTGTACGGACTTAATTTGGTATGCATTAAAAGAAGCCGGATATGATTTTAAATCTTTAATCGATGAAGATATAAAAAATAATAAGGAAGATTATGATATAGATATCCAAGATACTAATATCGATTTTCGAAGAGTGCGAAATATCCAAGTGTTTTTAGATAAGTATACAGAAAAACTTACAACTGATGCTGAAGATATTGCAGCCTGGCAAGGCGGAGACATTGTAGTTTATGAAAACCACATAGGCATAGTTAGTGATAAAAGAAATGAAGATGGTCAAAATTATCTTATTCACCATGATGGTTATCATAAATATGAAGAGGATGGCCTAACTCGTAAAAAAATAATCGGACATTATCGTTTCAACCTAAATTTAGATGATTTAAACATTGAATAATTGCTAGAAAAGTCAAAAAAATCATAAAATAACTGTAAAATAGACAATTGTGGTTCAAAAAATGACCCAAATGTGATATAATTTATTGATGTGAGGGGAAAAATGACAATTAATAAAGAAGTAGAATTTAATAATATAATAAGTGATATATTAAAAAATGCGGCATTTATAGATTTAAAATATGAAATCCACCATGGTATTTCACGTTTGGATCATTCATTAAATGTAGCCAGACTTACCTATAAAGCCTGCAAAAAATTACATATAAAAAATTATGAAGAAATTACTCGGGCAGCTTTATTACATGATTTTTTTAGAACTGAAGATGTTCCTGATAAGTGTTTCTTAAATCATCCGTTGAAAGCGGCAGAAAATTCCAAAAAGAATTTTGAAATATCCGAAATGCAAGAAAATATAATCGCAGCTCATATGTTTCCTGTTACTAAAGTATTACCTAAGTATACTGGTAGTTGGATAGTAAGTGGAGCAGACAAAGCTGTAGCTATATATGAATGTACTAAATATAAAGTACCACTTACTATTGGTGCTGCCTTCCTATTTTTTATGAATATCTGTTTTATTCAACGATAGTTTGTAAACAATCGAATCCAATCGGTTGTTTATTTTTTTGAATTTTTATGATATTATGTAAATATAGTAGAGGAAGTGGTAAAGATGTCTAAAATTGACAATGAAGCAATTAATAGTATAAAAATATTAGCGCTAGATATGATTGATAAAGCCGGTAGTGGTCATCCTGGTATAGTTTTAGGAGCAGCTCCAATGATTTATGCGCTATATAAAGACCATTTAAAAGTAATTCCTAGTAAGCCCGATTGGATTAATCGTGACCGCTTTGTTATGTCGGCTGGTCATGGTTCAGCTTTACTTTATTCGATGCTTTATCATGCTGGATATGATATCGATATGGAAGAATTAAAACACTTTCGGGAACTTAATTCTTTGACTCCCGGTCATCCTGAATATCGTGTTACCCCAGGAGTAGATGCTTCAACTGGTCCTTTAGGTCAAGGAATTGGTATTGCTGTAGGCATGGCCATGGCTGAAAGATACTTAAATGCAATAAAAAAAAAAAAAAAGAAAAACAGTAGCTTTATTGATTATTACACATACTGTCTATGTGGTGATGGCGATTTAATGGAAGGAATTAG
>CALVVJ010000002.1 GCA_944363835.1 uncultured Bacilli bacterium
CAGTATAATTATGAAGACATATATTTGTTGTATTTCTTACGTATTCTTGGTTAATCACTATGTAGTCATAATATTAGTAATACTAGCAATTAGTCTCTCATCATGAATATTATTTTGATATAAAATTCTTCCATTATCCAAATCCATGACAATACTACTACTAGCACTTATTGCTCCAACTTTTAAAGGAAATAACAAAAATAATAAAAAAATTAACTTTTTCATACGATTACCCCTATAAAAAGATATGAATTACGTGATAAAATATGTTTATGGAGGGGAGTTTATGGTTATACCTTATTCGAAATTTTATGGTAAAGTTTTAAAAAAACTAGTTTTAGAAGCAGAAGACTTTACTTACGATGATATATTGACTTACAAATTCCTATGCAATGCTTATAGAAATTTCCCAAATGATATTGATGAAAATAAATTTAAAGAATATATCGAAGCCACTTTTGAATTACCAGATCAAGTTTGTTTCTACATCTTAGTCTCTAAACTAGGTAATACTTTATTTGAAAAAGATATCTATTACATTTCCGAACTATGTACTTCCTTGACCATCAAAGAAGTTTCACCCCAACATTACTTACCTTATGCCCGATTTTTTCTAAATGAACCAATATACTCCTTAATAATAAATATCAACGAAAACGTTTATCAACATGACTATTTATCAATTTTTGGAGCTATCATAACCTATTTTAATATAACCGATTTATCTGAAAGTGACTATAATAGAATAATTAAATTACTTAAAAAAATGCTAAATCAAGAATATCTAGTATTATTCCAACACAGTTCTACTTTAGAAGATATTTACATAACATTATACAAAAAAATGCTTGAAATAAACAAAAATGGTTTTCCATTTACTCAAGCAGATTTCATAACAGTTCAAACCTTAAAAAAATATCTAGCAACCAATGATCCTGAATTAATAAATGCCTTAAAAGAACGATTACTAGCTAGCGAAAACAATGCTTTTGATGCCTTAAATATAATCAGAAGTTGTTTAAAAATCATAAAAAAATACAATGAAAAAATTATTCCTTTAGAATTGTCAAGGAGAAAACATTATGAAAAAAAATAAAATTATCGATTACTTTCAGTTTAATCTATTACGCCTTAAAAAACTTGTTAATAACAACGCAGATATGAAAGATGAAATCTATCTGATTATGTTTAACCATTGCATCGATAGTTTCCCTAATGACCCTTGGTTTGCTATCAAAGACTCTTTTTTAAATCACTTAGAATACCGCGACCCCAACTGGATTTTAATCTATACTATTATTGCTTATAAAATAGGACCATCTTTTACTGAAGCTTCTCCCATATTTATTGAAGATCTTGTAAATAATCTAATCACTTATAAAATAAAACCCCTTAAATTACATAAATGTGCTACTTTTTTTACTGAAAAACCGCTTTCAGATACTATAACTTACGCCTTAGAAATGAAAGGAATACCTCCAAAATATATTATTAGATTAGTCTTAGAAAATTTTGATCCAGCAATCCTTAATCATCAAACTAAACATGAGATTTATGCTACAATTAAAAATTTTATCTCCGAATTTTCTTTTCAAATTTTTGATGGTAACTATAGTTTCTTCAATATTTATAAATGCTTAAAAAGAATTTGGGACAATTACTTAATTTTAGAATTACCTAGCTTAAACTTTCAAGATATCGAACTACTATTAAGTTTTAACGAACTACCTAGTGAAGAATTAAAAAGAAAAGCTGAAAGAGACTTTGCAGCCATAGAAAAAAAAGATGCAAGCATCTCTCAAAAATTTTCTGATTGTCTTCTTATTATAACTAAATACTCATATGAATTACCTAAATATGTTCCCCAACTTAATTTGAAATCTTAATATTATGCTTGGTCATAATTATATATACCATGAATTTTTTCTAAATCCTCTTGACTCAATTCTAATATTTGCCAATTGCCATCATCATTCTTTTCCAAATTAAATGTTATAGTATATTCTACTGTATCATTATTATCTTGCATTTGTTCTAACTTATAATCCATGAATTTCGAACTATCGTAATTACCTTCTTCATCATTAAATTCTTCACTATGTTCATTTAAATATTGAGTAGCATCCTTCTGTGGTTTATATAAATCATATACAGTTATCTTTGCTTCAACTACTGCTGTATCTCCATCATATTCTTCATTCACAATTTCATAATTCAAATCGGAATATTGTTTTTTCAAAATATCACGATATTTTTCTTTTTGTTCTTCATTCAAATCAGTTTCAGCATCGACAACTTCATCTAAGTCTCCCAAAACATTAGCACTTAAATTACGATATTGATCTAAAAATTCTTCCACTCTATTTCGGGCTGTCATTTGCATACAACTACAACCAACTAAAGCTAATGAAAATACCATAACTAACATTATTTTTACTATTTTTTTCATCTACTACCATCCTTACAATAATAGCATTTCCAATATATCCAATTTTATACATTATTATAACTAAGTTTAATTAAATCATATACTTTTAATTCTCTTTCTGTAATTTCTCCCTTTAATCTATCTTGCATATCTTGTAACATTTCTGCCACATTATTTTTGCTTTTCCAAAACCATTCATTATACAAAAAAACTATTTTTTCCCATTCCTTTTTCTTATATAACATATTAATTTCTAAACTTATAAAATCTTTAATCTTCTTTTCCATCCTTAAATCTTTATTATAACCTATCTTTTTTATAACCTTATAATCTAACTTATACATTGGAATAGAATAAAGAAATTCTAAAACACCACATTCATCACTAACAGTCAAAAAACTTCTAGCAATAGTTGCACCATTCGAAGCAAACTCTAACACAATTGCCCCATTCTTACTAACAAACAAAGCCACATACTGCAAAGTATCCTTTTTTAACTTTGTTTTATTCAAAATACTTTCTAAAAAATACTTTGAGACAACTATTTCATTATTGATAATTTCTTTTAAAACCTTTGTAGTAACTTGAAAAACCGGAATTTTTTTAACTAATTCCACACTATCATTTTCATCCCACTCGTAAAACATATAGTTATTTTCTTGAAAATTTACTGTTATATCGTAATAAAAGTTCATCTTTTATAATCCGCCCCATTCCTTTATAAATAAATAATATTCCTAATAAAATAAAAATGATAAAACCTTTACTAATAATAAAATAAACAAATTCTAAAAAAGTATACCCAATTACCAATAAATTTAAATAAATAATTATAAAAAACAAACTAATACTTATAAATATTATTCCTAATAATAAATAAAATATTCTCATACTAAAATATATATGTTAAAATAAATAAGGTGATGTTATGAAAAAAATACTTACAAGTCTTTTAATTTTATGCAGTCTATTTTTATTAAGTGGTTGTTCTAAAGATAACGAGCAAGAAATAACTGACAATCCTATAGTTACCATGGAAATAGCAAACTATGGAACAATAAAGATCGAGTTATATCCCGAATATGCTCCAAATACTGTTGCTAACTTTGTCAATTTAATTGAAAAAGGATTTTATGACGGTCTAACATTCCATCGCCTAGTTCCAGGCTTTGTCTTACAAGGTGGTGACCCTGAAGGCAATGGAACCGGAGGACCAGGTTATACAATCGATGGTGAATTCAAAGCAAATGACTATGAAAAAAACACTCTAAGTCATGATAAAGGCGTGATTTCCATGGCTAGAAGTAGTGATTATGATTCTGCTGGCAGTCAATTTTTTATCGTTTTAGATGATTCTGCCAAAGCATCTTTAGATAATCTTTATGCTGGCTTTGGTAAAGTTATCGAAGGCATAGACATAATCGAAGAAATCGAAGAATCTGAAGAAACCGAAAATAATATAACTGGAGCACTCGCTGAAAATATTACCATAACTAAAGTTACTGTTGATACTTTTGGCTATGACTATGAAGTTAAAAAGAATTAAATTGCTGGTTTATCAAATGCTATATCAGCAATTTTTTTCTGTGACAAATTATCATGTATTTGTTCTAATAAGGCCATACAATCTTTTAAAGCTAAATTATAAAGTTTATTAAACTCTTTCAAATATTCTTCTCTAACTTTCATTTTTTCTTTTTCTTTATATTTTAAGGCTAAAAAACCGAACTTTTGCTGATCGGCGCAACTAAATGTATCTATAATTTTATAAGCAATTTTCTTTATTCCTAATTTATCTTTTCTATATATCCTTATAAAACCTTTCATATTACTAATTCCTTCACTAAATAAATCTCCCATATTGGTAATATTATATATTTTTTCAAATATCCTATTTAAACTATCAATGCTATCTTTTCCTATTTTAACTTTAGGAATACTATACTTATAAGGATTCATAACTATTACATCGATAATGCTTTCTAACATTTCATGCTTGCCATTATTTTGCCAAGTCATCATATCATTCTTATCAAAATAAAACATACTATTTATCCAAGGATGAATATGAGAATCTAATACATGATGAGCAATATAACCATAGAGTAAATATTCTAATTCTTCATTGTCAGTTTTAAGTATTTCTTCTTGCCAACATTTAACTAACTTAGCAAAATTATCTTTGGCTATTATCTTAGCCATTGCACTTTGTTTACCAAATTTTTTAAAGTTTCTAAGCTTAATAAAAAATAACAAATCATGACCTTGACCTGCAATTAAGAATAGTTCTTTTGGTTTGTCAAAACCTAAATTTACCGACAAATCTTCCATAAACTTAAAGTGAGAAAACGTTCCTGCCATAATGCACCTCATTAAATAAATTATAGTGCATTTTTTTAAATATTGCTATATAATTATATTGGTGATAATATGAACATTATAACTTATCTAATTTTAGGAATAATTCAAGGTATAACAGAACCATTACCAATATCTAGTAGTGGTCATATATTTTTATTCAAAAATATATTCAATACAACCATGTTTGACAGCCTAAACTTTGAAATAGTTTCTAATTTCGGCTCATTTATTGCTATATTTATTATCTTTTGGAAAGACATAAAAGAACTTATAGTTGCCTTCTTTAGTTATATTTTCAAAAAAGAAACTAGAAAAGACAATTTAGCTAAGTTTAAATATTGTTTATTCGTCATTATAAGTACTATTCCTGTTGGAATAACTGGATTTATTTTCAAAGATAAATTAGAAAGCATGTATTCCTTAAATGGCTTAGCTATAGCCTTTTTAATAACTGCCCTTGCTTTATTCATCGTTCGCAATATGAAAGGTTCTAAAAATGATTATGATATAACTTTAAAAGATGCTATTCTTATCGGACTTCTTCAAGCTGTAACAATTATACCGGGAATAAGTCGAAGTGGAACTGTTTTAGTAGCATGCCTTCTATGTGGTTTAAAAAGAGATACAGCACTAAAATACACCTTTATTCTTTATTTCCCTGTTAGTGTTGCTACTATGATTCTAGGAGTTAGTGATTTAGTTAATACTGCTGAATTATCGAACATGCTAGTTCCATATCTAATAGGTATGATTGCTGCTGGCATTGTTACTTATTTTTCTTATCGTTGGCTTAGTAACTGGGTTAAAAATGGTAAGCTTTGGAAATTTTCCATCTACTGTGTAATCTTAGCAATATTTATATTTATATATTTTAGATAATTGAAAAAGTGGTGTCAGTTTTGAATGAAGAAAAGAAAGAAAAAACTAAAGTTAAAATTTATTCTAGTATTTATCCTTTTTATGATTGGTTTAATTTGTTATATTTCCTATGCACTTCAAAAAAGAGCAGAGGCTATCGCTGAATTAGAAAGACAATATGAAGAACTTAGGATTGAAAAAGAAAAAAAAGAAGCCTATAACGCTTGTCTAGAAGAACCATATAAAGATGCCATCATCGACGATTTATTCAATGAACTCTTAGCAACCTTAGATTCATCAAATATATCCATTTATTTTGAAGAGATAAACAATGACTATACATTTACCTTTAATGAAAACAAAAATCAATATGCCGCTTCTATAATCAAATTATATGCTGCTTCTTATTTATTAGATAATGCTAGAAATGGTAATATTAATTTAAATGATACAATCACTTATACTTCCAACTACGTCTCTATTGCTGGTTTAAAACTTAAAACTAGAACCGTTGGAGAAGAAATAACCATAAGTGACTTGATTGATTATAGCATATCCGTAAGTGACAATGGCGCATACAGAATGCTTAGTAATTACATTGGAGTAGAAACACTAAAAGAATATGCTAAAAATACTCTAGATGTCAATTTAACGATTACAGAAAGTGATAGATTCGGCACTTTAGATGTTACAGACACTAATAAACTTCTAAATCATATATATGAATTCATTCAAACAGATGACGAATATACTGATTTATTAGTTAATGCCATGAATAACACCTATTATAATGGGCTTAATTTCGACAATATTACATTCCTTCACAAATACGGTTACTATGGTTATTATTTCAATAACATCGGTATTTATAATTCCGATAATCCATATTTAATATCCATCTTTACTCTTTATGGTAACCCTGATGAAGGAGCATTAACTAAAGTAAATGAAATAAGCAAACAAATATACAATATCTATAATACCAACCTAGAATTAAAAGAAGACTATTGCTATAGTCTTGCTTATGAATAGAATACCATGTGTATTCTTTTTAATTTATTTAAAATCATGCAATTCTGTAAGGATCTATTTGAGTACCGGAACCAGACATGTATTCAACATCAGAGTTTAGGTAAAATACAGTCCTAACATTATAAGAAGCCTGACTATATAAATAATTAGACCAAATTTCGCCAACATCATTTATATATAAAGCATTTGTAACATCGCTTTCGAAACGACCTCCTGAAACAATAGTCCATTCAAAAATACCTGTATATAACCAATTAGAAGATGCATAAATACTATATCCAGATCCCAATGATGTTGACCAAGAATTTGGAGTTCCTGCATATCCATAATCATGCATATACATTAAGCCTATTTTTCTTTGAGTGGTTGATGTTTGATTTATTTCATTATTATATGTTTCCTTTACGGTTGCACCAAAAAAGCATCCTCCTGTATGCCATATTGCATTTTCAATATAACTTGACCAATTTCCTAATCCATTTAAATAAGTTCCATTAAGTACATCATTATTTAATGTAGCTACACTCCACCGATCAACAACAGCCATATCAGATGAACCATAATAATAAGAACCAATACTAGAATATTTTATTATTTTTACTTCATTATTAAAAACACCAATAATTCTATATAAATATTCATCAGAACAATTAGTAACATCAGTCCCAAAACATATGTAATTATTTGGATTTGCTCCCGCATAGCGATAACTATTATCTCCGGCTTCTTGATACGAATATATTCCTACACCATCATGATAATATATATCGTTTACTCCATCTACTTGATATAATGCCTTAATATAATCTGCTAAATAAATCGTTTCAACTCCAATATCAATAAACATAACATTTATCACTGCTGTTAGTTTGCAATACTACTTTTTTAGTTTCACTATTCCAAGATAAACTTCCACCATTTTCACATTTTGATAACTCTGTATTAAATGTATATCCCTCATATGGCCAAGAAGTATCACTTACAATTTGATATTCCCCACTACCTTCTGAAGTTTCATACATCATAGTTAAGGCATTAGTATTTACATTTTTTTTACTACTTACATCATTTTCTACAATTAATTTATCATTACTGCTATTTACACTACTATAAATCAAACAACTTAATCCCAATATTAATAACACACTACTTACCAACAAAATCTTCTTATTCATAGTACCACCATAACTACATTTTAAAACCTATAAAATAATTACAATTGAATTTACACCTTATAGGGTGTAAATCTAATACATTTAATTAGATGTATTAGAAAATATTACTAAGTGGTAAGAATGTATTATAATAGAATTAGAGAAGTTAGAGAAGATAAAGGCTACACACAAAAAGATATTGCTAAAGTTTTAAATACAACTCAACAACAATATTCCAAATATGAATTAGGTATTCAAATAATCCCCTTAGAAAAAATAAATATTTTAGCTAACTTATATCAAACATCCATAGACTATCTTATAGGTAGAACTGATGTAAGAAAGCCATACCCTAAATCAATACTAAAATAACACATAAAAAAGGAAGAATTATTCATCTTCCTATAAAGTGTGAGTTTTGAGTTTATATGTTAATTGTGTATAGTTTGTATGTTTTATAATACAATATTCTTTATCTTATTTGCATCCCTCCTTCATTACACTTACATCATACTTTAGAATTATGAAGTTTTTGTGTTAGAAGTATGAAATTCCTATATTTTTATCTTAAAATAGAAAGTTGTACCTTTTTTTAACACACTCTTGACACCATATTCGTAATTATGCAACTCCAGTATTTGTTTAACTATTGACAAACCTAAACCTGTCGAAACAACATTACGTTTATGATTCTTATCATTTTTATAATATTTATCCCAAATATAAGGTATCTCTTCTTCTTTTATACCTTTACCAGTATCTATTATTTCTACAAGATAATATTTCTTATGTTTTGTAACTCTAATTGTCACTTTCTTATCATCACCAGTATAATTAATCGCGTTATTAACTAAATTATAAATAACTTGATTAATTTTTTTCTTATCGGCTTTAATCATAGCTGTTTCTGGTTCTTCAACATTTATTGTATATTTCTCTGTTTCTTTAATTATTTGATATTTCTTGACAATCGAATTTATTTCACTAACTAAATCAAATTTTTCCAATTTCAAAACATCAGCATTAGACTGCATCTTTGATAAATCAAGTATATCATTAACTAATACTGTCAAACGATCTGTTTCATCAACAATAATCCCTAAATGTTCATTCATTTTATCCTTATCTTTATAAGATATATCTCTAATCATTTCAGCATAAGCCTTAATCATTGTAAGAGGAGTCTTCAAATCATGAGAAACATTTGCCATTAAATCCCTTCGAAGTTCATCAGTTTTTGCCATTTCTTTCTGTGCTTGGGATAAAGTCTCTGCTAATTCATCTATTTCTTTAATCCCCGACTCTTTGAATTCAACATCTGAATTTCCACTACCAAGTTTTCTAGCCTTCTTAGTAATTTCTGTAATCGGATCAGTAATCTTAGAAGATAAGAAAATTGAAATAATTACCGCAATAAAAATACCCAAAATACAAACATACATAAGTTGTCTTTTAATAATAAGAGTAAATTCTGAAATATCTTCCAAATTAGAATATATAAACATATAATTACTATTTGTTTTTAAACCGTACATTAAAGCTGAAACATGCTTAGCGTCATTGACAAATTGATAAGATTTAAAACTTGATTCAGAATCTATAAATTGCAACATTAATTCTCTAGCTTGTGTATTGCTCGAACTTAAAGGACAACCATTCATATTAGCATTATATGTAGCAATAATACCTGTATCACTAGTTATAGCAATACAAACTTCATTTTGATAAGCAACATCTTGTAATAATGTACCTATCTCTTCAGCACTAGCATTCTTAAGAGAACTAACAATACTATCCATATTATTTATTTGCTCTTTTTCATAATAAAAATCAAATATTGATATTTGACAAATCCATAATAAAACAATAATTACAATATTAAAAGTAAGTAAATATATTAAAGTCTTAGCTTGAATACTAGTTTTCTTTTTGTTCTTCATATTCAAATTTATAACCCATTCCTCGAACAGTTACTATCATATTCTTATATTTACCTAAATGCTTTCGTAAAGTTTTAACATGTGTATCTATTGTTCTATCATCACCATAAAAATCATAACCCCATATATTACTTAACAAATTCTCTCTCGATAAAGCAATATTTTTATTGTCAATAAAATACTTAAGTAAATCATATTCTTTGGGTGTCAAATAAATCTTTTTACCATCTACATAAACATCATGGGCAATATTATCTAACTTTATCCCCTTGATTTCATAAATGTCTTCCGTAGTATCTTTTCTTTTAGTGACAGCCTTAATTCTAGCCACTAACTCTTTAGGACTAAAAGGTTTAGTAACATAATCATCTATTCCTAAATCAAATCCAATAAGTTTATCGTATTCTTCACCACGAGCTGAAAGCATGATAAAAGGAATATCTTTAATCTTTTTTATTTCTCTACAAGCTGTATACCCATCCATCTTTGGCATCATTATATCCATAATAATAATATCAAAATTTCCTTCCTTAACTTTCTCGATAGCCTCTAAACCATTTTCAGCTTCCACTACATTCATTTTTTCTAATAACAAATATTCTTTAATTACATCTCTTATTAATTTTTCATCATCTACTACTAAAACATTCATGAAATCACCCACTTAAAATTATATATATTAATTGTGAAAATGATATGAAATATTATTTTAATTGCAAACTTTCATCCGGATAAGGAATATGTCTTACAATATCTTCTTTATTTTCAATACAACTAGTTACTTCAATATCCTTTTCTTTAAAACGGAATTTATCAATAGAATAAAATCTTTTATGAAATATCTCATCAATCTCACTATATATATCTATACCTTCATCTACATATTCTATCCTTGAATCAAAAGCCTTATTTTTATCTTGCTCATACACTAAACCATTAGCAGTTACTACCCCGTCAATATTTCTCAAACTCATTTGAATTAAATCCCCATCTTTAAAAGCATAAAAATTACTAATCAAATATCTAAGTCTTCTCGCTTCTTCCAATGATATATTTAAATAAGGAAACAATCTTTCTTCTTCATAAATATTATTAAACATAACATATCACCTTCTCTATTATATCATAATTTCATTAAAAGAAAAAAAGATGACATCATATCATCTTTAATAACAATTATTCTTCTTCCAACTTAGCTACGATTTTCTTTAATGCATTAGCAGTTGCTTCTTTTAGTTCTCTAGTTGTTTTTTCTAATACTGGAGTACCTTTTTCAACAGCTAACTTATAAAGTTCTTCTGCTTTCTTTTGGATTTTTTTAGCTTTTTGCTTAGCAACTTTTAAAACCTTTTCCTTGTCTAAATCTTTTAATTGTTCTTGAAGTTCATTAACTTTCTTAACAATCATTTCCTTTACATCTTCAGCTTTAAGTTGTTTAGCTTGTTCAATTACTTCTCCTATTTTCTTTTTAATATCTGCTCTAGTTTCTTTACCAGACTTAGGAGCAAACAATATTCCTAAACCAGCCCCAACAGCTGCCCCCGCTAAAAACTTTCCAACTCCACTATTCTTCTTCATAATCATCATCCTTTCTCTTCTTTTTTCTAAATAATAATTTACTAAATAAATTGCCAGCAACTTCGACAATCTTATCTGTAAATCCTGCAATCTTATCGGTTGTAAAATCTATCAAATTAAACACAGAATTTAAAGATTCTACTTTTTCATTAACATTATCAACTACTTTTTCAACCTTATTCATAGTTATTATAGTCTTAATTCCTAAAACTATGCCAACAATTAATAATATAATTAACAAAATATAAATTATTAAAGGTAAAAAAGCTAGCCAAAATTCCATTAATAATCACCATCCTCTCTATTATCATACATTGAATCGATTAAATCAAATAAATCATTTTCCAATGTATCATCATCTTCTTCATCTAATTTAGGACTGTTATCTTTCTTTGTATCAACTATTTCTTCTAAATCTTCATCGACTTTTTCATAATCATTAGTAGTTTTTTGTGGTTCTTCTACTGGTGGTTTTTTATCTAATTTTATTTCTACATCAGCAGTATCTTCTAATAATTCATCAATAGTTTTTACCTTTTGTTTCTTTTCCTCAGCATTTTCCTTTAATTTAACTGTAACTGTTTCTTCATAAAAAGTTTCTTTAGGTTGTTCTTCCAAAGTTTCAACTTCTCCAAAAGCCTTTTTTCTAACACTATTAAAGTCTAAATTATTACTTGCATATTCTTCTGTCTTATCTTTTATATCTTCGATTTTATAATCTTCATTAAGAATTCCATATACTGGTGAAATTATTGGAGAAGGCTTAAACTTTTTCTTTTCAACAACTTCCCTTGTTTCTGTTCTTTCATAACGTCCAAAGTCATACTTCTTTTCTATTTTCTTTTTCTTTTCATACTCTAAAACATTTGTTGAACTCTTTGGTTTAGTTTGTTGTCTTGAAAATGAACTAGAAAATTCTTCTTCATCAAAATCCGGAAACGGAAAAGTATTTTCTGACTTAAACAATTCTCTTTCATTAATAGTATTATAATTTCTCGATGAAGTATCCACAGCAACACCAACATTACTATTTGGAGTAGAGACTCTAGTTTGTTCCCTTAAAGGCGGTTCGATTTTGGGTTCTACCTTTCTTTGTGGTTCAATCTTTTCAGCTATTGGTCTAGATGGTTCTACTTTTTTTACTTCTTTCTTTTCTATATTCTTGGCTTCAGTTTCTGAAACTTCTTCATCTTCGAATAATATATCTTTTATTTTACTAAATAATCCCATAGTGTTTCACCTTTCTTAATTTAATAAATCTGTATCTGGTATTTCTTCTTCAACAGATCCAAAATCATCAGTATCGACTTCAATATAATCACTATCATTATTGCTATTATTAAAGATATCAAACTCTTCTTCAGCAAAATTAAGCACATTATCTTCTAACAAATTAGTAATTACACTATTATTATACACAATACTTTTCAAAATGCTTATAGCAGACAGCATCACTTCATTAATATGAGCCTCATCTACTATTACTTCTATTTTAGCATAATTATACATAATTTCAACTAAATATTTATCATTTTCATGTAAATTTATTTCTGCATAACCAAAATAATCACCATTTGTAATTCCACTAGAATAAATACTATCAGAATTAATTTCATAATCATACTTTACTTGATTAATATAACTTACTACATCTACATATAAATAATAAGTATTTTTACCATCATCTAATATTTCATTAAATAAAGTACTATCGTTTACTTGCATCCCCCTCGGCAAATAGTATTTATATCCAGTTCTATATGTATTAGTTCTAGAACTTTCTGTTCCAAAGTTTTGAATAATTTCATCATAAGTTAATTCATTTATATTTGTACAACCCGTTATTAAGAATATTAAACCAATAATTAGCAATACTTTTTTCATTTAATATCTCCTCGCAATACTAATTATACCAAAAAAATCGCTACTTATAAAGTAGCAACTTATTGAATCCGATAAGGGTCCTTTTCTGTACCTGTACCAGATACATAACTCACATCTGAATTAAGGTAAAATACTGGTCTTACAGTAAAACCACTGCTAGCTGCAAGACTATAACTTACAAGCCCCGAATCACGAATTATAAAAACATAAAATGTATCTAAAGAATAAGGTATTATTGTCCATTCTGACAATCCCATTAACATCCAATTATTTTCAGCTATTTCTAAAACATTATAAGAAACAATATCTTCTGTCCAAGCATCTTGACTAGCAGCATAACCATAGTCTGATACATACATCAATCCTATTTTAGCTTTATAAGTTACAGCATTATTTCCAAAAACCACATTATTTCTTTCTCCATCATAAAACTCTTTTGCTGTATATGTTACATCATCCATTCCCCCTAAATGCCAAATCGTATTGGCGATTAAATTACTCCAATCGGTGCCTAAGTAATTAACATAATTAGTATTTAAATTTAATGTATTAAATACGCTTGTTTCCCAATTATTTGACCCCATCAAACTTACCGTTGTGTCATAATTCCACCTATATGTAAGAACAGAATTAATTATCATATTTCCTTTATAATTAACCATAGTACCAGTATATGGCCCCAAATAATCTCTCCCATCAATTCCCAACATTTTACTATTTACATAATCATTTTTTATAAGCTTTACTTGATATAAAGAATCACAATCTTCATCAAACAATCCTATAATACGATATAAACTATCATTGGGACACGTTATTTCATTTGACCCAAAACACACATAATTATTGGGATTAGCACCGCTATATCGATATGACTTATCTAAAGCACCATTAGATAAGTCTACATTATGATAATATAACCCACTAATATTATTAATGTCTCTTTCATTTAATTGTATTATACAATTTGCTAAGTTTTCACCATTTTGACATACATCTGCTAATGTTGGAGCCCTATCATATGACTTAATAGCAACTCCTGCCTTAAACACTTGATTCATAGTATCATTCGTTACTGATTCATCAATAAATAAATATAAATCATAAGTAACACTTCCTTGCAATGGTATATCAGCATTATATAATTTATAAATAGTTTTAAATGTTCCATTTATACCGATATTAAGTTGATTTTGTTCATCCACATTAAATTCTGATAAAGCATTTTCTGCTTCACTTAGTATTCCTTCAACTAGTGCTTCTTTTGAAGCATGTTCAGTAATTACATAATGCACTGAACTATCACTTAAAGTATTCGTATTTAATGTTGCTAAATACATATTGAAACCAACATAGCTTTCACAATCACTAGTAACAGTAAAAGTATATGGATCTGTTTGCATACCCTTATTTCTACTAACAGGATAACTATTTTCAAGTAATATAGCATCTCCGCCATCTTCCAAAGTTATTTTAGCACAGCTAGACAAACTTACTTCCGTAACTGAATTAGAATCAATATTTGCTTGCATAAATGAATAAGTTACTCCAAGCACAATACATATAACTATTAATATTGATAATACCGACAATGTTATAATTCTACTTTTTTGAGACATACTTCTATTACCTACTTTCATATCAAGTATATCACATTTTGCTCGTATTTAGTTCACTTTTGTTTAATTTTTTTTATTTAATGAGAAAATGCTCTTGAAAGAAGGGTAATATGCAATCAACACGCCTAGAAGAATTACGAGAAGAACACAATTTAACCAAAAAAGAAATTGCCAAAATTTTAAAAGTAAGCACCTCGATTTATTGTCGATGGGAAAATGATAAAGATTCTATTCCAACAACAAGATTAAATGAATTAGCCAATTTTTATAAAATTAACATTGATTATATTTTAAAATTAACTAACAAAAAAATTTCAATGCAAGAACATAATATTAACAAAAAAATAGTATCTGAAAGAACTAGAGAATTAAGAACAGATATGAAATATACCCTTAGAGATATTGCCAAAATATTAAATACCACCAGTTCCACTTGGTGTGCATATGAAACTGGTAAAACTTTGATTTTATCTTCTTTTTTAATAAAAATATGCCAAGCAAGCAATACTTCTGCTGATTGGCTATTAGGAAGAACTAATATTAAAAAAAATGTTGATAATTAGTTGCTTACTAACATCAACATTATTTATTTTCAAGTTGTTTTTCTTCTATATATTTATAACTCAATGCATTATCACTAACAACTACAGATTCACCAAGTCTAGCTTCAATATCTTTTCTGGTATTACTTGCTACTTGCCCGCCTTCTTTAGCAATTTTTCTATTTTCATTTAAACCAATTGGCTTATGTTTTTTAGCCAGTTCTCTAGCAGTTAATTCTCCAATATCAGCAAGAGCTATTTCAATATCACTCATATTATCTCTTAAAGATTCTTTTCTAAGGCCTTTAAATTCTTTATACTCCTTAGCAGTCATTCCTGACCATTCTTTATAAATATCATTAGTTAAAATGGCATACTCAATATTACTTTCAATACCACCAGCTTTCCACACATCAGTTAATTTCTTTCTCTCCTGTATCCCTTTAATTCTTTTAGCAATCCAATCTTCATCATAGCCTTTTGCACGATATGTATCAACAGCCCTTTGCACAGTTAAAGAAGGATCAAAAACTTCATCAATTCGTTCACTACCAAGTCTTGCTAACCATTGCTTAATTGGTTCTGCATTTTTTGATGGAATGGACTCAATAATACGAAACATTCCCTCAATATCAGTTACATCAGTTAAACGATATTTGCCATCTTTAGCTTTAAGTTTCAAAGCGTGACAATTTGTCACGGTTTCATTTCCTTCTGCTTTTAATCGTTGTTTAAGTTTTCGCCAATAAGCAGTACAATCTTTACTTTGTGATAAAACTCCTACAACATCCACAACACTAACATAATACTTTTCTTCTTCCTTATTCCATACCGTCCTAATTTCTTCACTATTAAATAATTTATTAATTAAATACATTTTATCTTGATTCACAAAACCACCCTCCTTCATTTATTTTTCTTTTGAATCTAGATATACTCTCATAATAGAAGTAAACAAATCTTCTTTCTCTTCACTAGATAACTCATTACTATTAAATAATATTCTTGCTTTCTCTATCAAATCTAAGCAAGAATCAGATGTTTCCACCATAAAAAAGTAACTCATATCCACTTTAAAAAACTCACATATTTTCTCTAATTGTCTTAAACTCAAATTTCTTCTTCCGTTTTCTAAATTAGAAACTTGTCCTTTACTTAAATCTAAAAATTGTGCTAAATCATCTTGGGTTATACCTCTTTTAGTACGCAACAATTTTAATTTTCCCCCTAAATCAGAATACACATTACCACTGCCTTTCTGAATACATTATAGTAAATATATTTCAAATAGTAAATAATTTTTGCAAAAAATATGTTGATAATTAGTTACTTACTAACATCAACATATTTTATTTTTATACCATCCTTACTAAACTTTTCTTCATATTCTGTTTCTACATTATCTATATTTTCACTATGTAAGTCATAACTTATTCTATTTATTTTATAACCATATTCTTTAAATGAATTTAAACTATATTCAAATAATTTATCATTATCCGTTTTCATTATTATATGTGGTCTTCCCTTAAACAATTTATCATAGCTTTCTAAAAAATTTCTAGAAGTAAGTCTTCTTTTTTCATGCCTATCTTTTGGCCAAGGATCTGAAAAATTAAGATATATAGTATCAACTTTACCCTCTAATACCTCACTTAAATTCTTAGCATCCATAATAAGAATACGCAAATTACTAGGTTTATATTCTCTAATCTTTTTTATTGCAACACTAGCAACACTAGAATATTTTTCCACACCAATAAAGTTTATATCAGGATACTTTAAAGCCATTTCCAAAATGAACTTTCCCTTACCCATACCAATTTCTAAATGTATAGGTGCATCATTATTAAAACCATCATAAAAAAAATCACAAGAATTAATTACTTCATCTTTATCTTTGGGATTACGCATCCGCATTATAACCACTTCCTAAAACTATCATATACTATTTGTAGGAGGAAAACATATGAAAAAAACAAGAAATTCATTTTTTACAGAAGCTAACATGTCTTATTCAGGATACAGCCCTAATGTTCCTAATATGATGCCCAATAATATACCTTACCAAGCCCAAACTAGTTATAATTCCTTTTATTCCGGGCCTAATAACATGCCAACAAATATACCTTACCCACAAACATATCCCCAAAGTGACAATATTGAAAACCGACTTGCTAAAATAGAAAGACAAATTAATCGCCTGGAACACCGTATCAGTAAATTAGAATCAACTAATACAACTTATATTACCGAAGAAATAGATACTTCTGGCAATATGTATATGCTTTAGTTATAAATAATTAAAGCACTAAAACAATAAATCTGATCTTCACCACAAACAGCAATTGCCACTTGATACTTGATATCTATTATATCAAACTCTCCAGAATTTAGAAAGCCATTAATAGAGTTTTCTAAATCTTTTTCATGTGATTCATCAAATACTTTTACTTTCATTTTATCACCCATACATCTTATGTTTTCAAATTTAAAAATAATGTCGAATTTGCCAAAACTACTTATTTTTGTTATAATAGCAACCAATTAAAGGGGGATAACATGTTAAATTTAAAAAAAGAAGAAATTGAATCTCTACCTCAATTTAAACGTGGCCTTTATTGGGGGCCAAATAATACATTATATAAAATAATAAGAACTAACGAAAAAGATAATCGAGATGATTTCTATTTATATGTTAATAGTCTTAAAAACATCAAAGGCTTAGTCTTACCAATAGACTTAATAAAAGATGAGCATATCTACGGCTATCAACTACCATATATACCCGATAGCAAAAATATCGATGAATTACTAGAAGGAAAAAGTTCACAATTAGATACAATAGCGATTATGAAAAGTATTTTTGAAGCTATAAGAGAAATTAACAACCACTTAGTTTTAGGAGATGTTAGAAACACAAACATTTTAATACACAATAATACTGCTCTATTTATCGATTGGGATTTTGGCAAAAAAACTACTAGTAAAAAAAACTTACTTGTATGTTATTGTATTGCCATAAATAAACATATAGTTCCCGATTCTAAATTGAGTGATATCTTAAAAGTTTTATTATCTGCTTTAAGTATCTATTATAATATAGATATGGAAAAGTATTTTTCCAATAAAGACTTATTAGATTTATTTAAAATATTAAAATACATCAAAGCTAATCCAGCTCTACTTTACTATATAGAATACTTAATTGAAAAAGCTAAGTGTCAAGACGACAAACTAGATTTACAATTCTCTGATATCGCCGATTATATCGAACCCCCAAGTTCTAAAGAAATAAAAAGATTAGCGCGTGCTTTACCACACTAATCATTTTTATTTTACAACAATATTGACAATTCTTCCTGGTATGACAATTATTTTGACAATCTCCTTACCATCAATATGTCTCTTTACATTTTCTTCATTCAAAGCTTTACTCTTAATGCTTTCTTCATCTTCATTAATAGAAATTTTTATTGAAGCTCGAAGTTTACCATTTACTTGTACACCAATTTCCTTTTCATCATCAATCGTTTTTGCTTCATCATATTTCGGCCAAATGCTTTCACATATTGGTTTATAACCCAATTCTTCATTCAACTCTTCAGTAATATGTGGAGCAATTGGATTAAGCAAAGTAAGCAATACATGATAATCTTCTCTAGTAATATTTTCTAATTCATCATAAGCATTTGTTAAAATCATCAAAGTTGATATCGCTGTATTAAATGACATTGTAACTAAATCGTTTTGTACTTTCTTAATACTTTTGTGAATTATTTTTTCTAAATTCTTGGAATAATTATCTCCATCAACTACTTTATCTTTCAAACGAATTACTTTATCTAGAAATCTCTTACATCCCTTTAATGAATCTGTATTCCATGGGCAATCACTTTGATAATCTCCCATAAACATTTCATAAACTCGCAATGTATCTGCTCCAAATTCATTAACAATATCATCAGGATTTACTACATTACCTTTAGATTTACTCATCTTTTGATTATCACTACCAAGTACCATACCATGACTTACTCTTGTCCAAATCATTTCTTTACTTGGAACTAAACCAATATTATATAAAAATTGGACCCAGAATCTTGCATATAATAAGTGTCTTGCTGTATGTTCCATACCACCATTATACCAATCGACTCTTCGCCAATATTTCATCGCATCCATTCCCGCAAATTCTTTATCGTTATGTGGATCCATAAATCTTAAGAAATACCAACTTGATCCAGCCCAATTTGGCATTGTATCCGTTTCTCTTTTGGCAGGTCCTCCACATTTTGGACAAGTTGTATTCACCCAATCCGTAATCTTAGCTAGCGGACTTTCTCCATTGTCTGTAGGTTCATATTCCGCAACATCAGGAAGTAATAATGGCAAATCTTCTTCATGCATCGGTTGCCAACCGCAATGTTCACAATAAATCATTGGAATTGGTTCACCCCAGAATCTTTGTCTTGAGAAAATCCAATCACGCATTTTATAATTAACTTGTTTTTTACCACACTTATGTTCTTCTAAAAATTCTAACATCTTATTAATTGCATCTTCTTTATTTAAACCATCTAAGAATTCTGAATTAATATGTATACCATCGCCTTCCATAGCTCCAGGTTTCATTGCATATTCAAAAGTTTTCTTATGAAGTCCATCGTTTACTTCTGCCATAATAGTACTCTTATCTACCCATTCCAAATCAAATTTTTCATCATCATCCAAATTTTGATTATCTTGTTTATTACTTTTTAATTTAAATAAGAAACCTGTAGATTCTATATTAAAGTACTTATCTTTATTGTAAGCATAATAATGATGATTTATCTTAGGAAGTTCGCAAACTAATTCAATATCTTTATATCCTGTTTCTTCTCCAATTTCTCGTTTAGCACACTCTATTGCCGTTTCTCCATCTTTAATAGTTCCTCCAATAAACAAACGGCCTCCCATTTCATGCCAATTAATTGTCAAATATTTATCATTATCTTCATCATACAATATTGCTACAATCGAATTTTTCTTAGTTTCCCCTTCATGAGGCATTCCTGTTACTTCTTCCAATACTTGAATAATTGGAATATTGAATTTCATAGCAAACTCATAATCTCGTTCATCATGAGCAGGAACTGCCATAATAGCTCCAGTACCATAACTAGCAAGAACATAATCACTTATATAAATAGGTATTTTAACCCCATTCACTGGATTAATAGCATAAGCCCCAGTAAAAACACCTGTTTTTTCCTTATTAAGTTCCGTTCTTTCCATTTCGTTTTTTAATAAGCAAGCTTCTTTATAGGCCTCTACTTCTTTTTTATGTTCATCAGCAGTTATTACATCCACTAATTTATGTTCTGGTGCAAGTACACAATAAGTTGCTCCAAATAAAGTGTCACATCTCGTTGTAAACACCGTAAACTCTTCTTCATGACCATCTATTTTAAATGTTACTTCTGCTCCAATCGACTTACCAATCCAATTAATTTGCCCAAGTTTTACCTTTTCCGCAAAGTTAGTATCATCTAATCCCTTAAGCAAATCTTCTGAATAATCACTCATTCGAAGCATCCATTGACTTTTTTCCTTCTGAACAACTTGGGTACCACATCTTTCACATACTCCTCCAGCTGCATCTTCATTAGACAAAACTGTTTTACAATTTGGACACCAATTTACAGGAACTGTATCTTTATAAGCCATTCCATGTTTATAAAATTCTAGAAATTGCCATTGTGTCCATTTATAATATTCAGGATCTGTCGTTGAAAATTCTCTATCCCAATCAAAGGAAAAACCTAAAGTTTGCATTTGTCTTTTAAATGTTTTAATATTTTCCTTTACAGCTTCTTTCGGATGAATATGATTCTTTATCGCATATTGTTCTGCTGGAGCCCCAAAAGCATCCCATCCCATTGGAAACAAAACATTATATCCTTGCATCCGCATCATTCTAGCCATTGCATCTTGGGCTGTATAACTCCGAACATGTCCAACATGAAGCCCTGAACCAGATGGATAAGGAAATTCCACCAAAATATAATAAGGTTCTTTATTACTTCCCGTAACTGCCTCAAAACTTTTATGTTCTTCCCAATATTTTTGCCATTTTTTTTCTATTTTTTTACTATTCATCTTTCTTCCAACCTTTCTTAACTAAATGTCTACCTAATAATTCATATAATGCATAAATAAGTCCAAATAAGAGGACAAATCCTAAAAGTATTTGAAAAGGTAAATCCCAAGGAATACTATAAATTACCACAAATACAAAAGAAATAATAAATGCATTAATGAGAGATGATAATATGAATACATAATTAAGATTCATTTTATTAACATCGAGTTTAAACTTGGGAATCAATATTGAAAAACCAATAAAATCTTCTAGTTTTTTATTTCTTTTTTTCTTCTTTACCTTTGAAATATTTTTATACCCTCTTTTTAAAACCCAAAACTAATTAACTAAACATATCATTATAAATAAAGATCCACCCCAAATTAAGGTTAAAACAAATTCATTCATAACTACCTCCCAAAAATAAAAAAGATGGTTCCTAAAGGACGAGTTTTCCCGTGGTACCACCTTAATTGCTTCTTTAATAATTGATAAGGAAATTACCCCAATACATCCAAAAGCAAGTTCAATTATTATGTTCATTAGTTTCCACCAACCACTAATTCTCTATTAAAACAATCATAATTTACTACTCTTTTTTCATCTGCTTGTAACATATTATATTAGATTTCTGCTAAGTATTCAAGTAGTTTTATAAACATTCTTACAAATCTTCTATCTAATCCATGTAATTTTTTTATTCTAATTCTCTTTACTTTTATATCTAAATCACTAAAGAATATATTAGCTATCTCTTCTTTTAATTTAGTTGTTATTTTTAAATCACTAATAATAGAATTAACATCTTCATTAATAATTCTAACTGCATTAATTTCAATGTCTTTTCCTTTACAATTAACTGTTAATTGTTTTGTCGTATCGACATTTTTTATATCAACTACAAAATCGTTTTCATCTTCATAGCATTCATACTCTAAATTAGCCATTTCTCCGTTTAAAAATATTTCTACGCTATCAGCAGTTCTTGTATTTCTAAAACGAATTTTATAATCCCTCAATCTTGGAATTATTTCTGTTTTTCCTTCTGTTGGATGAATAATTAATGTATAGTTATTTTGTAAATAATTATAATCTATATCCGTAACTATATAATACCCTTCTTCATGTAATTTAGTTATACCATCATCTTCATATAATTTAAAGACGTTACTTTGTCCCGGAAATACATTTATTTCCATACTTCGTGGAACATTCGTATCATTAATATTTTTTTCCAAATTAGCCAATGGTATTATTGCTCCAGCTCGAGCAAATATTGGATATTCTTCTTCTTTATAAAACACTACATATCTTTTATTACCTACAAACTTTTTTCCCGTTTTAAAATCATACCAAATACCTTTGGGCAAAAATACTCTTTCGATTGACCTATTCATTGTAATATCTTTTGGCTTAGTAATTGGAGCAATAAATAATTCTTTTCCAAAATAATACTCATTCCGATAAGTTGGTTCATCGTAAATTTCCGGATAAGTATAATATATCGGTTGGATTAAAGGCCTACCTGTTTTATGATACTCATACGCTGCCGTATATAAATATGGAATAAGCCTTTGACGAAGCCAACAATACTCACGAGCAATCGTAAATGTTTTTACATCCCACATCCAAGGCTCTCTTTTGTAATAAACTCCTCTTTTAGCACTAAATCTAAATATTGGACTAAAAGTTGAAAACTGAACGTATCGCAGATACAACTCGCTATCTTCAATTCCATCTTTATATCCCCCAACATCATGACTCCACCAAGAAACTCCTTTGTTCGCAGCCATTGAATTATAAAAAGGCAAAAACTTAAGAGTATCCCAAGAAACAATAGTTTCTCCCGAATATAAGATTCCCGCCCGATGCGGCGCAACTAATGGACTACGTGTCAAAACTAAAGGTCTTGTGTTTTTTATTCTATCAAAATCTTTATTATAATAATATTGTAAAACCTGTATAGTATCTAAATCTTTTTTATAATCCAACCAAAACAAATCGACACCAACATCCAACAATGGATCGATTAAATGTTTTACATATGCTGCCATAAAATTTTTATCAAAAGCATTAAAAGGAATTGTTACCCCATCTGCTACATTTAATTCCTCCGCAACATTTAAATATCTTTCTTCTTCTTTTCTTACACCTTCACTAGGATCTATATTAAGACCTATTCTTACACCTCGATCATGCATATATTTTATAAAATCTGCTGGATTTGGGAATAAATCTCGATTAAAAGAAAACCCGGTGCGATATAAATTATAATCTTTAGGATCTTTGATATGCCAAAATTCACTTAATAATAATACTGATAAAGGAATTTGATATCTATTAAACGCTTTAATTAATGATTTAGAATCATCAAATCCATATATTTTTTCTCTATTCCACCATATTCCTAAAGAATATCTAGGAATTAATGGCGGATATCCAGTTAACATGAAATAATCCCTTAAACACATACCAAAATCTCTTTTATACATGAATAGATAAAGGTCTACTTTATTTACATCTGGTTTTTTCATAAAACCACTAGCATCTATTTCAAAATTACCAGAATCATCAATTGAAACAAAACCATCAGTTGAATATAACCCTTTATCAAGTCTTACTCTACCTTTATAATCATCTAAACTTATAGCTCCACCTTTAAAATTACGAGCCTCTGCTTGACCATAAAACCACATCTTATCAGTATTTAGTAACACTACCTTCAAATTAGAATCTGGAGCAAACTTTGGCCCTAAAAATGGCTTGTTCTTCAAATATTGTAACATAAAATAACTAGTAGTAATTACTAAATAAGTTTGATCTTGTTCTACCTTAAATTGTGGAACACTAAACTTTCGATTCCTAACTAAAGTTGTCAAATCATCAGAAAAATGTCCATCAACACTATATTCAAGACGAACCAATCTTTCACTTAAAACAGTAATTCGATAATTTTGTCCTCGAAACACAGCCCGTTCATTAGCTTCTGACTTAGTTAAATCTGGAGCAAAATGGGCATCAAAACTAGCCATCAAACTTCACCCTTTTCTCTATTAGAATATTATCATTTTTCTTGGTATTTATCAATTATTTCTTTTAAAAATTCATCACTTTCAAAATAATCTATCTTCATTGCTTGCTTAACTTTTTTTAAAGTACCTTGAGCATATTCTCGAGCATCTTTTGTTCCTTTTTCTAAAACTCGATAAACATACTCAATATTTTGACTCAACGCTTCCCGTCTTTCTCTTATTGGTTTTAATAATTCTTGTAAAATATTATTCAAGAATTTCTTAATAACCATATCTCCAAGACCTCCCCTTTGATAATGGGCTTTGAGTTCATCTAAATTCTTATACTCCGGCAAATACTTTACAAAATCTTCATCTTTAGCAAAAACATCTAAATATGTAAATACTACATTACCTTCAACTTGCCCTGGATCGTCAACTTTAATATGATTTGGATCTGTATACATACTCATTACTTTCTTTTTAATTGTTTCCGCATCATCTGCTAAATAGATACAATTACCTAAGGATTTACTCATCTTTGCTTTTCCATCAGTCCCAGGTAACCGTTGTTCTACTTCACTATCTGGTATTTTCGCCTCAGGCATTACTAAAGTTTCACCATAAATGTTATTAAAACTATGAACAATCTCTCTAGTTTGTTCAATCATTGGTAATTGATCTACTCCAACTGGCACACAAGTAGCATCAAATGCAGTAATATCTGCTGCTTGACTTATAGGATAATTTAAAAATCCCACTGGGATACTTTTCTCAAATCCCCGTAATCCGATTTCATTTTTTACTGTTGGATTTCTTTGCAATCTACTCAAAGTTACCAAATTCATATAATAAAATGTAAGTTCCGTAAGTTCACTAACTTCTGATTGAACTAAAATTGTAGTCTTTTCTGGATCTATTCCTACCGCCAAATAATCTAATGCCACTTCCATAACATTATCCCTTACTTTACTAGGATTATCAAAATTATCTGTTAAAGCCTGAGCATCAGCTATCATAATATATATTTTGTCAAATTCTCCACTATTTTGTAAAGCAACTCTATTTTTTAAAGAGCCAACATAATGTCCTAAATGTAAACGTCCTGTAGGACGATCTCCAGTTAATATAATCTTTTTCATTGCAACCTCCATATTTACAATATTATAACATGAGAAAACAAGAAAAACTATTGTAAAATTATAACTCGTGTTATAATAAACTTATATCGAAGGAGGTTTTTACATGTTATATGAAATAGATTCACGTAAAATTAAGAAAGGGCAAATATTTGTAGCTCTAAAAGGACACACCGTTGATGGCCATGATTATATCAAACAAGCCATTGAAAATGGTGCAGCCAAAGTTATCGCTGAAAAGGAAGTAGAATGCTCTGTTCCACTAGAAGTTGTTCCCTCAACTGAAGAATACTTAAAACATGCTTTAGTTAAAGAATACAAAGATAAAGTTAACAAATTAAAAATAATAGGAATAACAGGAACTAATGGTAAAACAACCACTGCCTATCTTACTTATCAATTATTAAATTTGCTTGGTGAGAAATGTGGATATATTGGTACCTTAGGATTTAAATATAAAGACCTATCTAATGAAACTGACAATACAACACCAAATATACTAGTACTTTACAATTTATTGCTCAAACTTGTCGACGAAGGATGTCAAACAGTTGTCATGGAAATAAGTTCTCATGCTCTAGCATTTGAACGTATCTATGGACTACATTTAGATATCGTTGCCTTCACCAACCTAACTGAAGACCATCTAGATTATCATAAAACTATGGAAAATTATCTAAACGCTAAACTAAAAATCTTAGATTATTTAGTTCCAAACGGAGGACTTATCGTCAATGGGGATGATGAAGCTAGCCAAAAATTCATTGATAAATTTCAAAAAGGTATTCGCCTAGGTTTCAAACCGGAATATGATTACTTTATTAAAAAAACAAATATAACACCAGCTGAAACTGATATCGACTTTGTTTACAACAACAAAGATTATCATGTTACAACTAATTTGACAAGCAAATTTAATGTTTACAACTATATTACAGCTTTAGCTATAGTTCATTCCCTAGGTTATAACGTTGATAGCATCATTACTGAAACAAATAAACTTCATGCTCCAAAAGGTCGATGCGAAACTCATAAAGTAAATGGTGGCTACGCTGTAATCGATTATGCCCATACTCCAGATGCTGTTGAAAAAGTAATTGAGGCTTATAATGAACTTAAAACTAATCGTGTCATTACAATTGTTGGATGTGGTGGAGATCGCGACCCAATTAAAAGACCAATTATGGGAAGAATTGCTACTGAATTAAGTGATTACGCTATCCTTACAAGTGATAATCCAAGAACTGAAGATCCTGCTAAAATTATGGAAGATATTTTAAAAGGTGTAACGACTAATAACTATGAAGTTGAACTTGATCGCCGCACTGCTATTAAAAAAGGGATTGAAATGCTTGAACCAGAAGATATTTTATTAATTCTTGGCAAAGGACATGAAGACTATCAAATTATTGGACACACTAAAATACACCTAGATGATGCTGAAGAAGTGGAAAATTGGAAAGAAGAACACAAAAAAAATTAAGAAAAGTATTGCAAAATATAAGCTTCATGTGATATAATCTTTCACGTGAAGCCAATGCAGGTGTAGTTTAATGGTAGAATAAGAGCCTTCCAAGCTCCTGACGTGAGTTCGATTCTCATCACCTGCTCCATTTGAAAACAACTTACGGACTGTAAAATGTCCGTAAGTTTTATTTTCTATTAATTATTATTAAAGGAATATATATTTCATCATCACTATAACCAGCATGTTGTGAAAAAAGTTTTGAATTATTCTTTGTAACCAATGCTTTATTAGAGTTAGTTGCAATAGCAATAAAATCCCCAATAGCACTTTTAAATAAAGGATTTTCCACACCATCTCCAAATAATTTACTATTAATTATCTCTTCTTTAGTATACAAATTAAAATATTCTCCGAAAAGTTTACTAAATAACTTCGCAAATTTATCTTGCATTCCATCATTTACTTTAAACGAAACCGCTCTTTCTTCAAGTGATGGAGTTCTTTCTAACATAGACATCAATTCTGGATAATCATCAAGCAAAATATTATCAACAACTATATGTCCATGATCTGCAATAACAAAAACTATCGTATCATCTAGATTCGCGCACAATTTTTCAACCTTTTCACTCCTTTTATTAATAAGTTTTATTACCTCATTACTATCTGGCCCCAAATTATGCATTGTATAATCAGGTTCTTCATCATAAGCATAAATATATTTTTTCCCTTTACTTTTACATTCTTCTTCAATAATACCTAACATATCATCTAAATCTTTATAATGATTATCTCCAAAAGGGAACAAAGAAACTGCCCTATACTTTCCTATATCATTAATTTCTTCAGTAATCTCTTTATAATTAAAATACCTCTTCTTAACGGCAGTAAAACCTTCATTATACTTTCCATCTTCTTTATTTGTTCCAAAAAACATCTTTATTGTTTTATCGAGTGGTTCAATATATGTATACCACCCCAAATAACCATGTTCCACTGGATTAAGGCCTGTTCTCATTGAAATAGTTGCTGCTGTAGTTGTTGCTGGAAAAACAGTAGTTATCTCCCTAACCATATTCTTAAGAAAAAAAGCATCTTTATCTAAAGCCCTTTTAAGTATTCTAGAACCCATTCCATCAAATAAAATCACTACTACATTTTTAGGTTTTTTTTCATTCAACAACCTATCAACATATTCTAAAGTATTATGCTTATATTCTAAACCAAAATATTTTCTAATAGAACATGCTAAGTTAGTAATGCATTCATTATAATTATTCTTTATATTCATAAGTCCTCCCTAATTATCTAAAGTTTACCACATAATTTTTAATTTTACCATTTAAAACCATCTTTACGCTAACATAAAAATATGTTATTATCTAGTTATGATAGAAAGGAAGAAAACTTATGGAAAATGAAACACCAAACATTACACCAGAAAACACAACTAATACTGAAAAAAGCAATAAAAAAAAGAAAATTATTATCATCATACTCATCGCTGTCGTTTTAATAATTGCAGCCATACTAGCCTTTTACTTTTTTGTAATTAAGGATGATGACAAAAAGCCAGAAAAACCAGAGACTAATAAAGAAGTAGAAGTTATTAATGCCAACTCACCTTATGAAATAACAAGCAACGACTTAGAAGATTTTGACTTATATTTTTTGCAATTAGAAAATAAAAAAGTTAATAAAATCTATAGTCCGCTTTCAATAAAATATGCTTTAGAAATGCTAGCAGAAGGAGCCAATGGTAAAACAAAAGAACAAATAACTAATATTTTAGGCAAATACGAAAGCAAAAAATATATTAATAGCAACAATATGTCATTTGCTAATGCTTTATTTATTAAAAACTCTTATAAAAATTCAATAAAAGCATCTTATACAAACACTTTAAAAAATACTTATAATGCTGAAATACTTTATGACAATTTTGAAAACACCGACGCTTTAAATGCTTGGATAAACAAAAAAACATTTGGCCTAATTAATAATCTGTTTAATGATATATCTGACTTTGATTTTATCCTAGTTAATTCTTTAGCAATTGATATGGAATGGATAAATAAAATCCAAAACCAATACGAAGATTACTTAGTAAAATTTCCTCATGAAAAGAAACTACACCATTATGAAAATGAAACATACGAATCATCTTATACTTTCTACATCGAAGCTTTAAATTCTAGCCGTTATCATAAACTAGATTTTGAAAATCTCAACTGCCAAGTAAAATCGGTTGAAATCGGTGCTGTTGCTAATAAATATGATATTGTAAATATCTTAGGTAAAAATAACATCAAACAAACCGTAGCGAATGCTTATGAAAAATACATAAGTGAAAATCCAGACTATCCTTATGATGTTTATGGTGAATCTACTAGTGATTTTGACTCTTGGTTTGAATTATATCTAAAAAGATTAGATAGCAATTACGGTCATATAAGTTCATCAACTGATTTTCAATTTTACACTGATGAAAATACTAAAGTATTTGCTAAAGATTTAAAAGAGTATAACGGAACAACTTTACAATATATAGGTATAATGCCTACAAACATGGATTTAGAAAATTATATCGCTGAATTAGATGCTGACAAAGTAAATAATTTAATTAATAGTTTAAAAACAATCGAACTAAATAGTTTTAAAGATAATGTAATCACAGAAATAACTGGCTACATTCCCATGTTTCAATTTGAATATGAATTAGATATAGTTAACGATTTAAAAAAATTAGGAATTACTAGTGTTTTTGATAATACTGCTGATTTATCAAATATAACCGAAGATGATACCTATATTGCTGATGCCAAACACAAAACTAATATAGAATTTTCTAACGATGGTATAAAAGCTGCATCCGCTTTAGGTACCGGTGGTACTGGAGAAGCAATCAGTGGATTTGATTATTTATTTGATGTACCTATAGAACAAATTGACTTAACATTCAATAAACCTTATCTTTTCATAATTAGAGATAAAGATACCGGAGAAGTATGGTTTACTGGAACAGTATATGAACCATCAAAATATACTGAACAACAATATTGATTTGACCAATATTGTTGTTTTAAATATGATATAATATTAACAGGTGATAGTATGAACATTTATCAATGTCTTAATGACATAACCAAATATATCGATGAACACTTAGAAGAAAAAATCGATTATGAAAAATTAGCTAAATTTATGGGGGTCAATTCTTATACAATGCAAAGGGTTTTCACTATGCTTTGTAATATTCCTATCGGAGAATATATAAGAAAAAGAAGACTATCGAACGCTGGTGTAGATTTATATGAAAATAATACTAAAGTTATCGATATTGCTCTAAAATACAATTATGATAATGCTACATCATTCTCTAGAGCATTTGAAAATTTTCATGGTATTAAACCCAGTCAAGTTACCAAAGAAACCAAATTAAAAATTTTTCCTCGCATCACTTTTGCAGAAAATATCCAAAACTATAAAGAAATAACTTATGAAATAATTGAACTACCAGAAATGCATCTATTTGGCATATCTACTCCTAGTAGCAAAGAAACTATTGAAAAAGATGCCCCAACCTTTTTCAAACAAACATATCAAAAATACAAAAAAATCTACGGTGATATCGATTTTGGCATGATTTCTTATGATAAAGATAGAGAAAATGTTCAAAAATACTATTGTCTTTACAAAAAATATATACCTAATTTTGAAAAAATTACAATTTCTTCTAGTAAATGGCTAAAATTTCGCATAAATTCTCAAGAAGCTCCAGATATAAGAAAAGCATCTCAAGATTTTTATACCAAAATTTTCCCAACATCACCATATAATCTGCGAGAATTACCCGAACTAGAACACTATCATGACAATATTACTGATTTTCTTATAGCAATTTATTAGACTGACAAAATTGATTTATAAATTGTCAGTTTTTTTATTTTTCCCTCTGTTATAATTTATCTATAAAAAGGGGGAATAAAAAATGTATACTTATGAAATTTATTTAACAAAAAAATATATACCTAAAAAAGAATGGTTACAATTTATTCAAACAATTTCCAACTATGCTGGAATTCTTAAAGCGTCACAAATAATAGTAGTTAATAACCAAAATAAATTACAATATTTTCTTAAAATAAATAGACAATTACCACCTACTATTAATGGGCTAGATTCATTTTTATTAAAATCCACTACTACTTTAACAGAACCTAAAAAAAGTCTAACATGTCCCATAATTCACTCGATTGATAGTAATATTATCGACTTAATCAATTATAATGAAATTAAAAACAAAGGTAATTTAATATTTTTAAACATCACATTTTTAAAACTTTATAAAGATAAAATATTATCTCGTACTAACTATTATGTTAATAAAAATAACCAAATAAAAAAATATCATATAATATTAGGAATACCCGCTAATTTATTAGAAATAAATTTTGAAAATAACAAAAGATACTTTTACAAATCTATTCCTAAATATTTAGATATAAATAAATTACTACCTTACTTAAGTCCTGATGAGACCAATGCTTTGTTAAAGGTTAGCACATTTCCTTACTTACCGAATGATCAATACTTAAAAATTACTAACTTTAGTTTTGCCAAACACTCATTAATCATTGGAGCATCTGGATCAGGAAAATCAAAATTTATAAGTAAATTAATTTACAATATTACACAAACTAATCCCACCAAAAAAAATTATCGTGTAGTTTTAATTGACCCACATGCCAATTTAGAAAACGATATCGGAGGTTTAGGACAAGTAATTGATTTTGTTAGCAAATCAATTAATCTTTTTGTTGAAAAATCTACTAACACTTTAGCACAAACTGAACTTTTACTTGACTTATTTAAAAACCTTATCGCTGATCAATACAACTCTAAATTAGAAAGAGTATTAAGATACTCTATTAACACACTACTCATTTACCAAAACTTTAATTTTACTAATCTAAAAAAGTTAATTCTCGATATCGATTTTCGTAATCACCTACTTAACACCTTAAAAGACAAACTACCTACCAGTATCATCAACTTCTTCCTAGCGGACTTTAATGAATTAAAAACCAAATCATATACCGAAGCCATTTCCCCAATAATTAGTTTTATCGATGAATTAGAAATGCTACCAGCATTAAATGAAAACACTAGTAACATATCACTGGAAAATACATTGTCTCAAAATTATTTAACTATATTTTCCTTAGATCAAACTAAATTAGAAACTAAAATAACTAAAACAATTACAAGCCTAATAATGAATCAGATGCTAACACTAATTAGAACCAAAAGTGTTGTTGAGCCTATAATATTCATCATCGATGAAGTAGCAATTATCGAAAATCCCATTCTTACTCGATTCTTATCTGAAGCACGTAAATATAACCTATCATTAATTTTAGTTAGTCAATATTTTGATCAATTGTCACCTAATTTAAAAAATGCTATATTTGCAAACACAAGTAACTACTACATATTTAGAACATCAAAGTTAGATGCTACAACTCTTGTAGACAACTTAAATATCAAAATACCTTTAAATAATACCAGAGAAAATAAAATAGAACTATTAAGCAACTTAAACAATCGTGAATGTATTGTTCGTATTGAAAAAAACGGTAATTTACTTTCTGCTTTTAAAGCTACAACCTTAAATTATCAAGGCATTCCATACATTAAAAAGAAAAAAACTTTTTCCCAAACAAAAAATAGTTTTTTTAAAGAAAAATCAATTAATTTCAGCATAAAAACCAACACAACCCCCAAAGATTTAATAATTCCCAATGAAAGCGAGTGATAATTATGAATGAAAACTTAGCTTTAGAAATAGCAAACAAAATATTTAACAATGTATTTTCTCAAGATAATCCCTATACATTACAAGAATTATTAGAAAAATTAGCCTTCGATATAAAATTACCCAAGTTAGTTTACGATTCCACAACTAATGAAGCAACTTGGAGTAATTCAAGTAACAGTCTTAAATTTATAACTAACACCAACATGATAAAAAAAGAGACAACTATAGGTTGGATGCAACATCCAAAAAAATTAACCAATTTAGATGAAATAATAACCAGCTGGAATAACATTAATTTCACTACTACAGAACGCATATATGATTCATTAAATGTTCTAAAAAGCGATACAGTATATTCTTCCGAAAACGTTTATAATTCTAATGACTCAAGAGAATGTAAGAATATTATTTATTGTAATTCTTGTGGCAACTGCGAATATACTTTAGCCTGTCAAAGATCTACTAATTGTACCTTTTGTATTCGAACAGATGACTCTCAAAACTGCAGCAATTCTTACAACATTATTTGCTCTAACAAAATAATAAACTCATTATTTATCCAAGATTGCTCTGATTTATATGAATGTATGTTTTGTGCACATATTTCCTCTAAAAAATATTGTATTGCTAACATGCAACTTTCAAAAGAAGAATATTACAAAATAAAAAAAGAAATAATTACTTGGATTTTATCATTCTAAAAAAGCACTTACAAAAATTTAAAAAATATGCTATAATGAACAACGCAACACAAAGTTAAGGTATTAATTGGAAACGAACATTATGAAAATAATGACTAACGAACAACACTAACAATGTCGTTCTATTTATTTTTAGAAAGGAGTTTTAATTATGCCAAAAACTAAATTTCAAGATTTCATTTATACTATAATTATGGTAATTATTATGGTATATGGTATGGTTTGTTACAATATTTCTATTAACATTGGAGAACTAAATAATCACGTATTTTTAGAGGCCTTAAAAGAATTACCAATAATGGGAGTAATTGCCTTTATTTTAGAATTCTTTATCGTTGGCCACTTAGCTAAATATCTAGCTTTCAAAATAGTTGATCCTAAATGTGATAAACCAATTATGATTACATTAGCCATATCTGCTATCATAGTATGCATTATGTGTCCCGTTATGAGTTTCATCGGTAGTACTCTTTTTGGGTTTACTAGTATGACAAATATTATTGCCAAGTGGCTTCAAACTTGGGTTTTAAACTTTCCAATAGCTCTATGTTTTCAAATATTTTATGCTGGTCCATTAGTACGCTTAATTTTTAGATGTATTTTTAAAAAACAATTAAAAGACTAAAAAATACTTTTCGTTTTGAAAAGTATTTTTTATAAAATTTTTAACATTTCTATACTTCTATCAAAATAACCTAAACTTTTATATATCATATAAGCATTAGTGTTATATGCAAAAACATCAATTAATATTCCCTTACATCCCACACTCTTAAAATAATCTTCCATAGTTTGCATCAACAATTTGCCAACACCCCTACCTCGGTATTCTTTACTAACAACCAGCTCTGTAATTCTTCCTCTTTTTGGAGCTTTAAAATCATATGTCTTTTCTTCAGCATTATTAATTAAACCAATTATTAACCCCTTCACATTACCACTTTCTACAACCAAAAATATCTTTCCTTCATACTTTTCCACATCAGCAATTGTTCTGGCAAAATATTTTTCTCGATATTCATCAGTTAATATATTATATCCCTCACAATCAATATCAACTATGTATTCTTGCAATTCTACCAACAAGTCTTTGACATTTTCCTTATACTTTTCATCATATTCTATAATTTTCATCTCTTACCTCCATCATTAACATATCTCCCTTTATTATATCAGATTCCAAATTCCGACAAAAGGCCTATTTCTTCGACAAAACATGTCAAAATCTCCTATTCCCATATCTTTTAATATGTGCTAGTATACATTCCCAAGGAGATGATTAATTTGAAAAAGTTAAAATATTTGTTAATACTTTTACTCTTAATACCTATTGGAGTAAAAGCAAGCGATACTTATTATATCGCTATGGAAAAAGATGGAGAAGTAGAATATTATCCCTATGAAATAACCAAAGTAAATCATGCCACATACTTTGCCATTAGCCCTTTTGAAAATTATGAAATGAAAGATAAGAATTACATCAATAATTTGGCATATGCTAGTTCTTTTAATTCTACAATCGAATATGATGCCGCCATTCAAATTTTCATTTGGCAAAACATTCATCCCGACTATAATTTTTATTTAGTTGATGAAAATTATGAGATTTACGATAATAGTGATTATATTAATAGAATAACCAACTTATTAAGTAACCTTGATGGAGAAGTTCCTTTTAAAGATGCTACATTTAAACTAAAACCAGGTGAAGAGTTAAAGTTAAGCTCTCCCATTAACTTAAACACTTATAATATAAATGCTGATATTCTATTAGATAATTATACAATAAGTCTACAATACGAAGATTTAGGAACATATGTTATTAATTTTACTAATAAAGATTTTCAATATTATAACGGATTAATAAATGGTACACAATTTAATTATGATCCATTTAAAATAACTATCCAAGTTGATAATTTTATCGATGTTAAAATTAATACTTACCTTAATAATGAATTAACTTCCAATAATGTTTTAGTTTGTGACATATTTGAAAATTGTCAAAACGTAACCGAAGACACCATCCGCGTTAAAATAGGACAATACAAATTTATTGACCAAATAACCCAAGAAGAAGTTATCTTAAACGTTAATAACAACAACAATTCGGTTACATTCAATCATTATCAAATATTTGGTATAAAAACAACTATGCCAATTGATAAAATATGTCAAGATTCCACATGTTATCCCTTTTCGCATCAAAATGATATATACGTTTTTGATAAACCAATAACCAATGGTTACTATGAAATATACACTAAAGGGCAAAAAGTAACATACAACTTAAACCTTCTAGAAAATTATAGTAAAGATGATAAATATGGTTTACTTTATAATATTTCTTATGAAGAAGAAATACATGAAGATATTAAAGATAATAACGATGATATTCCAGAAGAAACTATCTCCGTAAACATACCAGATACCGGTATAGTTATCACACAAATTGACAAATATGATATCCCAAAAAGAAGATTATATTTTTAATCTTCTTTTTCATACATTTGCCAAAGTTTTTCTTTTATCGCATCTTTAGCAAAGATAAAGGGAATAGAATTTTTATTACATTTTATTAAATCATTTTCATTCAAATTAGTCCTATTTAAAATATTAATGTACTCTTTATTTATATTTATATTTGAAACAGTATCATTGTCCGTACTAATATTTATTTTTATACCATTTTTATATAATGCTTCAATTGGATGTTTACCTTTAATAGCTTCTGTTTGATAATTGCTAGTTACACATACCTCTAATAAAACATCTCCATCTATCAATTTTTGTTGCAAAGATTTATCTTCTATTATTTTTACTCCATGACCTATTCTTTTTGTTCCCATATCGAGCGCTGCTTTAATACTTTCTACACCAGCTGCTTCTCCAGCATGAATCGTAAATGGTATCCCTAAACTTTTAGCATATCTAAATAAAGAAGTGTAATCTTTTGTTGGATATAAAGCCTCCGCACCCGCTAAATCTAGGGCAACAACACCTTTACCTAAATATTTCTTAGCAATCTTAATAACATTCAAATTGTCTTTGTCGCTATCTCCTCTCATTAAAGATAAAATTATTCCACCCATAATACTTGTTTCTACACTTGCTCTATTCATTCCATTTATTACTGAAATTACAGCATCATCCAAATTTAAACCTTTTTCTAAATGTTTATTCGGAGCAAATCTTACTTCAGCATAAACAACATTCATTTTAGCCAACTTTTTAAAAAGATGATAAGAAGTTTCTTCTAATCTAGCACAAGTTTGCAATAATTTACAAGCCAAATTAAACTTTTCTAAATAATCATTTAAACTATGACATTGACCATCAACTTGCATCTTCTTAAGCATTTCTTTTTTCGTAAGATCTATACCATCTTCTTTAACCCACTTATAAGCATCATCTACATCAATTGACCCATCTAAATGCAAATGCAACACAATCTTTGGTATTTCATTTACTGTCATAACAATCACCTATTATATTAATAATACCACAATAGAAGTACAAAATAAAACTGTCTTTTTTTTAATTTAGACAGTTTCTTTACTTTCATGTTTATCCTTTACTCGTGAAATAATTAAAGCAGTAACTCCTAAAACAACAACTAAACCTATACCAAGTGCCACGATTATAAGTTCTTTATTATCTTCTGGTTCATAATTATCAAATTGTACAGAATCGATAATATCTTGCATCATTTTTCTTTCGTCATCATTAAATTCTTCTAATTTTTGTATACTTAAAATATAATATTGATTATCGATAATAGTAAAATAATCTATTACATAATAATCTGATTCAAAATATTCTATTCTTACATATTTATAATCATTATCATATATTTCGTAAGAATCTGCCCCATAAGTATCCATTATACTTGTTGCGAATTCTTCTAATTCAAAATCATAATAATCTGGAAGACTTCCTACATCTTCAGTTACTGACTTATAGATAAAAAAATCATAATCCTCAGTAAAAGCATCAACATACAAATCATATTCTAAAAAATAATCTTGCATTTCTTCTACTGAAATTTCTAAATCTTCTAAATCTGAATTTCCCTCCAAATTATCTCTAGTAAAAACATACCACTCATCAGCTAAATCGAAAGATAAATCTGCACTTGGTACCTCAAACTTTGCAGCATGAACCATCAAAGGCATACCAAACATAACCAATAAACATAACACAACTTTTTTCATAAACCACTCTCCATATCAATCATTATATCCTAATTACCAATATTTATCTACTATTATTTACAATTTATAATCACTCAAATTTAAACAAATTAAGTCCAATTTCTTCGTCAAAATATCTATCTACCCTGCCATCAATAATATTGATAATCATTTCACAAGTAGCACTAACAATGGCTCTATTCAAGTGTCCTCCGAATACTTTACCTGTATCATCACCAGCACTCATATGTAAATGTGTATAAAATTCATCATTCATCGTATTTATTGTTCCCGTCAATGATACAATTTCATAATATCCTTTAAATTCATTACTATAATACTTCTTTTCATCAGTCTTATATACTCCCACTGTAAAATCACAAACAGCCCCTAAAGCGCTGATACTTGCTAATTTTATATTTTCTTTTAAAGCAATTTCTTTTACTTTATCAAGTATTTCTTCCCCCTTATCAATTCTAGCAACAACAGTATTTCCAAATCTTTTATATTCCATAACTTTTCCTCCTTAATAATTATACAATACTTGCTTATATTTTACAAAATATTTATAATACTTATGAGGTGTTTGTTAATGTTAGTAACTCATGAATTATCCCCAATATACGATAAATATTCTAAAGTTTTAATTTTAGGAACAATTCCCAGTGTCAAATCTAGAGAAATAGGATTTTACTATGCACATCCCTCAAATAGATTTTGGCCCATATTAGAAAATCTATTTAACACTAAATTATCAACTAAGGAAGAAAAAATAGAATTCTTAAATAAAAATCACATAGCTTTATGGGATGTCTTTAAATCTTGTGATATTCATGCATCAAGTGATGCTTCAATCAAAAACTATGAACTAAATGATATCAATATGATAACGAATATTGCTAATATTAAAGCTATCTTTTGCACTGGAAAAACAGCTTATACCAATCTAATTAAAAACTATAAAACAAAAATACCAATATTTTGTCTTCCTAGTCCATCTAGTGCCAATGCAACATTTAAATTAAATGATTTAATAAAGGAATATAACAAAATCAAAGAATATATATGACATTTTGTCATGTATTTTTCTATTAAAAAATCAAAACTTATTACCACAATTTCAAATATCTTCAAAAGTTTTTGGTTGAATTGGAAAAATTCCGCCAATTTAAAAGTTTTTCCAATCTACTGGAAAAACTTTTAAATTATCTTTTTAAACTTGCGTTTTCTTTTCTTGCATAATATTCATCTAAAGTAATGCCTTCTTCATATAATTCACGAGCAAGTTCTAAACCAACAAATCTAAAATGCCATGGTTCAAATTGAAATCCTGTAATTTCTTCTTTACCCTTAGGATATCTTAAAACAAATCCATATTTATAAGAATTATTAGCAAGCCACACTGCTTCTTTATCTTCTTCTTTTACATCATCATCAAATACACCATCACGATAATATGCTATATCAAAAGCTAAACCCGTTTGGTGTTCACTAGCCCCCGGCAAAGCTGCTTTTTGATATGCAGCATCACCTAATTCAGCAATTAATTTATCTAAAACCTTTTGTTGATAATTATATGACCTATATCCACTATCGATAATAAATTCAATCCCTTCTTTTTTAGCATCTTCCATCATTTTTTGCGCAAATGGATAAATATCTCTTCTTATCATAGGTTTTAATCTAGGATCTTGATACCCATGAAAATTATTTTCATTTTGATCAGTTATAATCAAATCTTTAGGATAATAATCACTTGGAAGCAAATTTTCTTTATTAACTAAAATATCTATTGGTAAATCATTCATAAATTAAACTCTCCACTCTTAAATATTAATTTTTCTCCATATTTGGTTTCCGCTACTATGTTTAAATCATCAGTCCCAATCATGAAATCGACATGATTTTGCGAGTGATTTAATCCCCTTTCTCTTCTTTTTTCAATACTTTCTACATCAGCTCCTTTTAAACATTCTGGGAAAGCATCTCCAAGTGCTATATGACAAGAGGCATTTTCATCCAAACAAGTTTCACCATAAACAAAATTAGTTTGGGCAATCGCCGTATTCTTATCAACTAAGGCACACTCTCCTAAAAAGCAAGAATATTCATCGCTTTCAATAATTCCTTTTAATATTTCTTTTCCTACTTTTGCATCATAATCTATTACTTTACCATCTTTAAACTTAACCCAAAATTTATCCACCAAAGCTCCCCCATACATAAGAGGTTTAGATGCATAAACAATACCTTCCGTTAATCTATAATCCGGTGAAGTAAATACTTCATAAGTTGGCATATTAACTATTACATCTTCTCCTTCATAACCAGCACATTGCCATAATGCATCAGAAGATAATCCAATCACCAAATCTGTTCCCAAAGAATTTGTATAATGCATCTTAGTAATTTGTAACTCATTTAATTTACTTACTAACATTCTTTGCCTATCTAAAAACTTATTCCATTCTTCTATTGGATTATCTTTATCAACCATTGTACATTGACACATCAATTTAAAGTATTCATTATAAGCATCTTCTTCACTTAAATTTGGAAATTTTTCTTTAGCCCAAATCTTATTAGGAATAACTGCAATACACCAAGATATATCATTAGTCAATTGTTTTAATTTATATATTGGTTTACTAGTTCTAGACTTTAAAGATGCTGCAGTCATATTTTCCGCTGGAACATCACTAAAATATCCTGGAAATTCAGTTGATAGCATCAAGAAAGCAGCATCTTTTTTGGCATATTCATCCCAAATGCTATCATCAAAATAATTATCGTTATTAATTTTCTCAACACTTTGAAGTAGTTTTTGATGTCTTTCTTCTTTATCATTTCTATCTAAATAAATATCCTCAATTCCTCTAGATTTTGCAGCATTTACTAGTTTTTCTACAAAAGCATCATTATCACTATAATAATTAATAAACAATGAATTGCTTTTTTTAAAACTCAAACATCTATTAATCAATAAATCGACGTATTTATTTTCTAATTCTTCAATCATTTATATCACCCAATAAAAGTATAGCACAAAAACAAGATAAAATTCTATTATTCTATTGTAAATTCAGCTGCTATATGTCTATTGGTATATGGATTTTTTTCATTCGAGAAACCCTTAACTATTCTATATTTGCCTTTTTCTAATGGACCATAAAGCCATTCCCAATCAACTTCCATAGTTAAAGTATTATCTTCTCCAACCAAGTGGCCAATAGCGTGCCAGCCAACATCACCAGCAACTATATCTTCAAGTTCATACCACTTTCCATCTTTTTGTTTATCAATTCTATACCACTCACCATAAGTATTATTTTCTTCAGATAAATCGGTAATAACAATTGTTGCTCCCGTATTTGTAAGGGTTCCTTCAACAATTTCCATAGTAATATTATCAGCTGGATTAAATTCTGCTTCACTAGTTTTTAATAGTGACATTATTATAACCCCAATAATACATATAACTAGTATTCCACATATAACAATAACTCTTTTTTCATATTTCCTCCTTTTCTAAATTATAACAAAAAAGACATGTTTTAAAACACATCTTTATTTCTTTGGATCAACTAAAATCTTAACCGCAGCATCAGTTCCACTAGTTAATCTTTCATACGCTTCTTGGACTCTTTCTAAAGGCACAATATCATCGACAAATTTTAGCACATCTACTTGCTTACGAGATATTAAATCAATACAAGACTTAAATTCATTATAAGTATAAGCAATTGCCCCTTGAACAACTAACTCTTTCATGACTGCCATTACCGTATATGTTGGTACGGCATCAGTTGCAACACCAACTAACACAACAATACCACCAGGTTTAACCATAGAAATCGCACTATTAACGGCAGCTCCATTACCAACACATTCAATAACTACATCAAATCCACCATTAGTTTTAGCCATCAATTTACTAACTAAATCCTTATCAGTCGCATCATAATACTCGTCAGCAACTTTTAAATCGACAGCCTTTTGACCTCTTGCTTTGTTTGTTTCTGTAATAGCAACATAACTTGCCCCTTCTTTTTTGGCAAATTCTGCTGATGCTAGTCCAATAATGCCAGCACCAATTACTAAGACATCATCACCAACTGCAATTCTTCCCAAATGTGCCGCATGAAGCCCAACAGCAAGTGGTTCTACCATCGCTACTTCTTCATCTTGAATATTATCAGGTACTTTAATTACCATATCACTTCGAACAGCAATTTTACTAGTTAGTCCTCCAGGATTATCTAAAGATAATCCCACTGCATGGCTCCAAGTTTCTGGACAAAATTGCACATCACCATTTCGACATGCTTCACATTTACCACACGGCGAAATTGGAAGTGCCGTTACTCTATCACCTTTAACTAAATCCAAACGGTCTCCAGGATCTACTACAACCCCAGCAAATTCATGTCCCATTACTAAACCTTTAGGTTCTCCATTTACCCAATAATGAATATCAGAACCACATATACCTGTTTTACTTACTTCAATTATTACTTTTTCTCCATCTGCTTTTGGTTCTGAAATATCTTTTATTTCAAATTGTTTTACCCCTTTGATAGCTACAGCCTTCATAACTACCTCCTTATCATATTAATTATATCACACCTAAAAATAAACAATATAATAACTAAATTTTTATTTACATAATATTGTCATTCATTATATAATTATGAAGGAGGAAATAACATGATTACAATAAAAAATGTAACCAAAAAATTTATTAAAACAAACAAGAAAAAAGAACGTCATGAATTTACGGCTGTAAACAATTTATCATTTGATGTTTTAGAAGGAGAAATATTAGGCATCCTTGGCCCAAATGGCGCCGGAAAAACGACGTTACTTCGCATGATTGCAGGAATTATGACACCCAACACTGGGACAATTACCATTGATGACTTAACTTATGAAGAAAATGAAACTGATATCAAAAAAATGATTGCTTATCTATCAGGCAACACTAAAATCTATGGAACAATATCTCCTTATGAACTACTTAAAATGTGTGCTGAAATTTATGATGTTCCAACTAGTGAAATTGATACTCGCATCAAAGAAATCAGCAAAATACTTAATATGGATTCATTCTTATATAATAGAATCGAAAAATTATCCACTGGCCAAACACAACGAGTAAACATTGCCAGATGCATGATTCATAATCCTAAATATTACATACTAGATGAAGCAACCAGTGGCCTAGATATTATAACTAGCCAAATAATACTAAATTTTATAAAAGATGAAAAAGAAAAAGGCAAAACTATCCTTTATTCAACTCATTATATGGAAGAAGCGGAAAACATCTGTGATAAAATTATCATGATTAATAAAGGAAAAATAATTACTACTGGAACTCCAGAACAAATTAAAAAAGAAACTAAAACAACTAATCTTCGCGATGCTTTCTTCGCTTTAGTAGGTGATACTCATGAATAAAACATTACTTATTTTAAAAAAGGAATTAAGAGAATTATTCCGTGATAAAAAATCATTAGCTATGATGCTAATAATACCTATTTTTATTCCTTTAATAATTATTGGTATGTCAGCACTTTTTCAAAGTCAAACAGAGGCCGATATTACCACTTATAATAAAATTGGTTTTAACTATGAATTAAGCCCAGCTGAAATTGAAATACTAGATAGTTTAGAAATAGACTATACGGTTGCTTCAACCGAAGAGTTAGAAAATAGTTTTAACAACAAAGAACTAAACAGTTATATAACTAAAGAAAATAATAACTATATAATCAATTATGATGAAGCTAACATCGAAAGCTCCCAAGCGGCTTCCATGGCTCAAAGTTACTTAGAAAGTTATAAATCAGTACTTGAGGCTAATTACCTAACAAATAATAATATCAATGTTGATGAATTTAATAACCTACTTACTTATGAACAAAAAAGTATTGAACAACAAAATTTCTATAGTAATTACATCGTAAATTATGCATTTCTATTTATCCTTATGGCAATAACTGTATCTGCTACATATCCAGCAACAGATGCTACTGCTGGTGAAAAAGAAAGAGGAACTTTAGAAACACTTCTAACATTTCCAATCAAAAGTAAAGACATCATTATAGGTAAGCTACTTAGTGTTACACTATCATCAATAATAACAGGCTTACTTAGCCTAATACTAGCAATTCTTTCTATTATCTACATTCAAAATACTTTTGATATTTATAATGGTACTAACTTACTTAATGCTCCAATAATTATTAGTTCTATAATAATTATCATCGCATTTTCTATAATGATTAGTGGTTTATGTATAGCAATAGCAAGTATGTCTAAAACATTTAAAGAAGCTCAAAGTGCTTTAACCCCTCTTACATTCATTGCATTTTTCCCAGGTATGATAGCATTCATGCTAAACATATCAAGTAATTGGTTACTATCAATAATTCCTTTTATTAACTTTAGTATTATATTTACAGATATTACTAACGGTAATCTAAACATATTAAATTTAATACTAATGTTTACATCAACTATATTAATTATTATATTAGTAATTTATTACATAATAAAACAATATAAGTCTGAAAAAGTATTATTTACAAACTAAAACGTCAAGTATAATAACCAACTTGACGTTTTTATAAAAAGATATAATCTATCTATTCTTCTAACAACCAACTAATTATATTTTTGTGAATTATCCCATCTCTTGAAAAATCTGTTTTATCAAGAGATAATACATATTTCGGATAATTATCATTAATTGTGTCAAATGCTGAAAATTCTCTACCAGTAGTATCAACAACATATTGAAGTAATAAATTAAATAATAAAGTATCTTTCAAACCTAATCTATCTACAACATCTCTTAATATAATTGAATCAAATACACTATATAAGTAATCTTTTATATTATCTTCATCATTAAATTCACATCTGTTAGGAAGCCCTCCCCATTTAACATAATTCCAAAAAGTCTCTTCATCTAAAGCCTTCTTTTTTGATAAAAGTGTAAATTCTTTATATGATAAGGGATAAATATTAAATAAAACATATCTACCCGATAAAACAGTGGATAATTCTTGTGATAACAATTTACTATTTGATCCAGTTATAAATATACTAGTATTATCTGTAGATGCTCTTAAAGATTAAAAATAGTTATTTCACTTCAACGAAATAACTATTTGTTTCTTATTAATTTGTATTCTCCAGTAAATACTTCAGTAGCACTACCACGCATAAAAACATGATTATCTTGCGTTAGTGTTATATATAATTCTCCTCCTTTAAGGATAACTTTTATTTCTTGATCACGCTTAAATATATTGTTATAAATTGCTGCTACAACTGAAGCGCTAGCACCTGTCCCACAAGCAAGAGTTTCTCCACTACCTCGTTCCCAAACTCGCATCTTCATTGTCTTATCATCAATTACTTCAATAAATTCCGTATTAGTTCGTTCCGGGAATATCTGATTATTTTCAAATAATGGGCCAATACTTTCTAAATCTAAATAGTCTATTCCATCTGTAAATATTACACAGTGCGGATTACCCATTGAAACACAAGTTATTAAATATTCTTGGTTGTTAATAACAAGAGGATAATTTATAACTTGTTCTATATCTAAATCGACTGGTATTAGTTTAGAATCTAAAATAGGACTTCCCATATCTACTGTAACAGTATTGACATTTCCTTGAATTAATTCTAAACTTAATGTTTTGATACCTGATGCCGTTTCAATAGTTAAAGGATTATTTTTAGATATTCCATGTTCATAAACATATTTACCAACACATCTTATCCCATTGCCGCACATCTTACCTTCAGACCCATCGGCATTAAACATCCGCATTTTAGCATCAGCCACATCACTTGGCATAATAAATATTACACCATCTCCCCCAATACCTTTATGTCTATCACTCATAGCAACAATTTCATCAATCATATCTTCGGGAATAACACATTCTTTAAAACAATCTATATAAATATAATCGTTTCCTATTCCATGCATTTTGGTAAACTGCATGTTATTTCTTACTCCTTAGTTTTTTCTTTTCTACTAACTCAATATGTGGATAAGGTATTTCAATACCTTCTTCTGGAAATCTTTTATTTATAGCATAATTAAGTTGATACATATTTTCAAATACATCACTATTATTATCTCCCCAAACCCAAGTCCGTAGTTTAATTCCATCATCCCCTAATTCTAAGACTCTTACCTTAGGAAATTCTACATCTTTATTTCTTCCTTTAGGGTTAGGATGATACAATTTTTTCATTTCTTCTTTCAATATTTTTATAGCTTTATCAACATCAGATTCATAAGATATTTCATAATCAACTAACTTGACATTTTCATTTTCACTATAGTTAAAATTTTCAATAGTATAAGTATTCATCTCACAATTAGGAATTATAACTCTTCTGTTATTAATTGTTCTAATAATTGTATGACGCATGGTAATGTCTTCTACTGTTCCACTTACAGCCTTATCGACACATTCAATAAAATCTCCAACTTCATATGGATTACCCAAAACAATTGCCACACTACCAAAAAAATTCTTCAAACTTTCTTGAGCAGCTAAACCAACTACAACTGACCCAATTCCTAAACCAGATAAAATAGTTACTGAAAAAGAATTAAATACATCAAATTGGGTTAAACAAATAAGTATTGCTAATGCATAAATAACAAATTTCTTAATTCTTTTAACAAACATTAATAATGTAGTTATATTTTTCTTTCTTTTATGTCTAATTGTTCTATTAACAACTCCATCAATTACCTTATTTAGAACAAACGCTACTGTCAAGATAATAACAACAGCAATTACTTTATCTAAATACTTTTCCACAAAATTTTCCATCTAATCACCTAATATAAGTATATCAAGAAATTTTTGACTTTACAAATAAATACTGCTATAATAAGTTCTAATTTACAGAAAGGGGTTAACCATGACAAAATATTTAACTATTGGAACTAATCAAATACTTGCCGATTTACATCAACCAATTAGAAATGGTCAAATAAAACCTACTGGTGGTTTATGGGCAACAATCCATGACCCTAATTACCCTAATTATAATCCTTGGATCGAAATATTATCTCTTCATCCTCACATTTTATTTTACAAAACTTTGCACAGAAATCCCTTTTTATTGCCGGCGTCATTAATTACTCTAACTGATAACGCCAATATCTTTACTATTAGCACACCTTATCAATTAGAATTTTTAAAAAAATATTATCCTACTAGCGATAACTGGATTGACTTTGAAAAATTAAGTCAAGATTTTGATGGATTTTTTCTCGATTTAGATAATATCATAAAAGATTTATTACCAGATGATAGAGAAAAAGTTAAGGAATTTGCTGTAAGTACTTTAATCATTTTCAATCTTAATGCTATAAAACATTATCAAGAAGCAACTGTTGACATTGTACCATTTGACTTTGAATTTGAAAACGAATTTACAGAGTACCAAATTATTGTTGATGCCCAAATAAAGCAAATATCTGAAAAAAGTAATGAATTTGCTTCGCTAATTATTAATATAAAAAATCAAGAACCAACCAACTGGCCAATCCCTGAAGATTATATAACCCAAAAATATGACACTTTATTATCGAGTTTTGCAGAAAACTATAAAGAAAAATATCACTATTCCGAACCAACAGAAACTCTAAAACAATTATTAGCTCGTCGAATCTCCCGAAGTATTTAATTAATTTTAAATACTTTTTTTATTACTAAACTAATTCCATATGCAATTAACATCATGATAACAACAGTTATTAAACTTTCTGGATGTTGAAAACTTTCCACTAAACTAGTTCCAATAAACCCCCAAAAATAAACTAAAAATACTTTACTAATCAAAATAGCAATAAAGAACTTTTTAAAGTTCATATTGACTAAACCAGCAGCAATATTCATCATAAATGCCGGAGTAAAAGGAATAGATAAAATAACTGTAATTTTTGTTAAAGAAAGATTTTCAATATAATTCATACATCTAGTTAACAAATCGATATTCTTTATTTTTTTTACTACAAAATTACGCAAAAATTTTTTTACTAAATAATAAGAAATAATACACCCTATTATTGTACAAACCCAAGATATAATAAAACCTAAGACATAACCAAAAGCAATGAAATTAATCGTTATAAAAACAAATAAAGGAAGCGGAGGAATAATCGATTCAAGCACGATAAAAAGTGAACCCAACAAAGGCCCATACACTCCCATATTATCAATAGTGTCCATAATAAAATTATAAAAACTACTAAATACTTCTCCCATAAAAATCACTATTGTTATTATAGTACAAAACATTAAAAATTACTATTATAATTATGTAATTTACTTAATTACTTGTGTAACATCATAACCTAAATATTCGAGCATAGCCACTACTTTTCTACTTAAAGTTCCTTTATTACATATAATATAATATTTTTTATTTTTATCTAATACTGTTTTATAATTCATAAGCAACTTATCAGCATACATATTCTTACTATTAGGAGTAGGATTTTCTTTATAATCTAATGGGTGTTGTACATCAATTAAAATACCCATACTTGGATTATATTCACTAAACATTATTTTTTTCATAATATCACACTATAATTTATGTTCTAAATTGAAAAAAGAAGATGACAAACAACTATTCATCATCTCCAAAAAAGTCATCAAAAAATTCATCATCACTTATAATATTATCTCCAATAACTTTACTATCACTATCGACATTAATTTTTGGTGACTCATCTTTAATATTTTCTACATTATTTTGTTTTGGTACTTCCTCAGTTTTAGCATCAATATTTTTCTTAAAAGTATCTAAATTAAAATCTTTATTTATATTTCTAGTTTCTATTGGTTTATTAAAGAATTTATTATCACCAAACTCTTCTTTTTTCTTTGGTATTTCAATATCATCAGTTACTTTAAATAAATTTTCATTTTGCTTCTTCTTTTTTTCTGCTTCCTGACGATCCAATTCTTTAAACTTTTCATCTAAATCTTTTAACATACTATCAATATCTAAAGAATTAAAACTACTATTAGGCATATTCATATTATTGTTTCCAAAAGTACCAAAGGAATTATCTACAGGTCTAAATGGATTTGTAGGGCCCATACCAGCTGGTTTTACATTAGCCATCTTCTTACTTTTTTCTTCAGTAACAAATTTTTTCAAATCAAATATTTCTACTTCTTGCTTAATTCTTGATGGATATGGTTCTTCTCTTCTTTCAATTCCCCATTCCATTTTAAAATCTGGTTCTAACTTAGTTCTAAAAGGATCTGTTCTAAGTCTTTTTATTATAGCTTCAAAAAGTTTCATCTTTTGCAAATCAGTTACTGTAATAAGTGGCCTTGTTGCATTTTTATCTTTATCATCAGTTACTTTTACTTCTCCACACATCTTAGATATTTCTTCTAACGCTTTCATTTCTGTACTGATTAAGTATACTAAATTACCACAGTTCCCTTTGATAATTTCTGCTACATTATCCCCATACACATCATTAAGTTGGGCAAAGTTTTGAATAATAAATGTAAATCTGATATCTCTGCTTCTTGCTGCAGATACCATCGCATCAACATCTTTAAGTGGTGGCATATTGGCAAATTCATCGAGAATAAAATTAGTTCTATACGGTAGCTTTCCACCATTTTCTTGTGCAACATCAATTAGTGTTTCATAACATTGTTTAATAAAAATAGTCATCAAACTATGATATGTTTTCTTTTCATCGTGAATAATCATGAAAACTGCTGTTTTACCATTTCCAATATCCCGCATGTTAAAGTCGCTATAAGAAAGCATTTCACTTAGAGCTTCTCCAGTTGAAAAGTTTCTTATCTTTTGCCTAAAAGTTGCAAGTAAACCACCCTTAGTATCATTCGGAGCATTGATAGTACTTGTTGCAAATATATAAGGTGTCGATTTTTCGCCTTTAAGTCCAAAATACTCTTTTATATAATTACTTGTTGCATATCTTTCTTCCCCAACAGCACTCATATAGTTAATACTATTTAAATTAACTTCTCTTTCTTTAGCATCTTCAAATAAACCTAAAGCCAGTCCCGAAAAATAGTCTGCAGCAGATTTTTCCCAGAAATCTGATTCCGATTTATTACTTGGGTCATACAAAATATTTAATGCAACGTCATTTAAAAGTTCAATAGCTTTATCTTGATTCCCACTTGTATAATACTTATATGGTAAAGTTAATGGATTCCAAGAATTACCTCTTTGTGGTTCCCGAAAGTTAAGAACAATTATTCTATATCCTCTTTCTTTTAAATAAGAAGCACTATATTTATATATTTCTCCTTTAGGGTCCGTAATAATCATACTTTCGCCCTTTTTAGCAAGTAAATTAACCATTGGTTTAACAATAGTTTGTGTTTTACCACTACCAGTAGAACCAATTACCAAGTTATGATATTCTCCATTATCAACCCATATTTCTTTACCATTATTAATTAAAGGAATACCTGCAGCATCTAATGTATCACTCAAAGGATTAACTTTAACAACATTTTCTTCACCTTTAATATCTTTTTCATTTGCCCATTTAGAATAACCATCGCTAGATTTACCTTTAAATATCAAACCTACACCATGACTCCCTTTATCCTTTTTAAATATATAACTTGATACACTTGAAAATATTGCTACTAAAGCCCCAATAAAAAGTATTAATGTTACTGGTAAATAAGCACCAGTAAAAGCTTTAAATGGAAGTAAACCATAAAATCTACCTTCTTGAGCTAAAGAAGACAAATTTAAAACTGCTATAGCACAAAGATATAACAATAAACCACAATAAATACAAAATAACAAAAAGTCCTTTGGTTCAACTTTAAATTTCATAATTTGCCTTCCTTTCTTTACATATTATACATCAAA
>CALVVJ010000003.1 GCA_944363835.1 uncultured Bacilli bacterium
TAAATTTTGTGTCTTTTTGGCATGTATATAATACCATAAAAATTTACTCTTGACAAATCTTAGAATGTCATTTATCAGATGTATTTGATGACATAATCACCCGCTTTGTCTCATCATTCCAAGATAATACACCCCCATTTTCACATTTAGACAATACGCTATTAAATACGTACCCTTCTTGAGCCCATGTCACATCGCTTGAAACTTGATACTCCCCAGAATCTGGACTAGTCTCATACATCATAGTCAAAGCATTTATATTCATAATATTGTTTGTATCACTATTAATAATTACATTATGTCTAGTATTAAAAAATAATAAAATAAATAAATCAGAAGATTGGCAATATTCTAACGAATCTGGCCGCAGTCGTTATTTCTTTAACGATATCATTGAAATTGCCAATACTTACGATTTAGAGATTATTATTAAGGACAAAGAAAAGAAGTAAAAAACTAAATCATTTTACTTCTTTTAATTTTCACTATTATATAACGTCTTATATATCTCATTATTCTTCAATAATTCTTTATGTGTTCCTTCAGCTACTACCTTACCATCATCAATTAGATAAATAATATCTGCATCAATTATAGTTGAAAGGCGATGAGCCACAATAACAATTGTATGATCTTTTACCAAATTATCGATTGCTTGTTTTATTTTACTTTGATTTTCATTATCTAAAGCACTTGTAGCTTCATCAAATAAAATTATCTTGCTATCCTTAAGTAGTGCTCTAGCAATTGCTAACCTTTGCTTTTGACCACCACTTAAGTTTACCCCACCTTCCCCAATTTTAGTATCATATTTATTTGGAAGACTCATAATATAATCATCTATTTCTGCTGCTTTACAAGCGCTCCTTATTTTCTTTAATGATAAATAAGGATCAAGCACATGAAAATTTTCTAATATAGTTTTATTAAAAATAAATGGATCTTGTCGAATTATAGCTATATTTTGATGAAAAGCATCTTCAGAAAAATCATCAATTGGATAATTATCAATTAATATAACTCCTTGTTGTGGTTCAAAATAACGAAGTAACAAATTAAATATAGTACTTTTACCTTGTCCACTCTTACCAACAATTGCTATCTTTTTATTGCTAGGTAAACTTAAATTAAAATCTTTTAAAACACTACCCTCTTTCTCACTATAAGCAAAAGTTACATTCTTAAATTCAATATTACCTACAATATCAGTTTTATCTAAATTACCAAAAACAATATCAGGATAAAGACGATTGCCAAGTATTTCATCTACTCTTTCAATTGCTACTTTAGTTTTTTGCAAAGAAGAACCTAAATTCATTACCCATTCTATTAAAAAAGTAAATCGATAAATATAATAAGTCATAGCCATAAAAAAGCCAATATCACTTTTACCAACACTAATTAATATTATACAAGTAATAAATACAATTACTTCTAATCCGTTTCCTAAAGAATAAGCTAGCGCATAATAATTTTCTTCGTCGACCATTTGTTTCTTAGTCTTAATAAAAGTTATATTAATTATCTTTTTAACTACTTCATTAATTCTTTTTCTAATACCTAAAGCTCTTATTTCCCGAATACCTCGAATAGTTTCATTAACCTCTGCAACTGTTTTATCTTTTTCTTCTGTTATCTCTTTTTGACTTTCTTTAATAAGAGGTAAAAACTTCTTAGAAAAAAGATAAAATATACTAAAATACAATAATATTTCTAAAGCCACTATCCAAGAATTAAATAAAACATAGATAAATATTAATAAAGCTGTAAATAAAGTGGTAAACACATTGATAAATTGCCGAAATGTTTCGGTTATCGTCGAAGAATCATTAACAACCCGATTGATAAGTTCACCACTCGTCTTTTCTTCAAAAGCCCGAGCAGGGAGTAAACCCACTTTATAATAAACCCCATAGCCAATTCTTTCCATTGTATTGCTACAAGCTTTCTTTATACAAATTTTTCCCAACCTATCAAATATTAAGTTATCCAATAATGCCATAATTAAATAAAAAAGCAAAATCATCACTGCTATAAAAAAATGTCCCTCAGTTGCCTTTTGTGTCGCTTCTCCAATTAAATAACCGTATAGTACTCCTAAAATTGCACTAATAAAGATAAAAATAAAAGATTTAATAAAAAGCTTTTTCTCACTTCCAAAATACTTTTTAAAAAATCTTACTATTTCTCTAAATTTCATCTTACTCACCCTTTTTAATCTTTTCTTTTAATTCAAATAGATAATTAAGTGCTGCAATTGGGGTCATATTCATAATATCTATTTTCTCTATTTCCTTTTTTATTATATCATCTTTTGGCTTTTCTTGAAAGAAATCCATACTAAGTTGTACTCTTTCTTCCGGATTCTTTTTCTTAGCATTAGTTTCATATTCATTTAGTATTTCACTAGCTCTTTTAAGTAATTCCTCTGGCATTTTTGCAAGCCTTGCCACATGAATCCCATAACTTTTATCGACAGCCCCACTTTTAACTTTATGCAAAAATGTTATAGTATCACCATTATCTACTGCACTAACATGGACATTTTTAATATTTTTAAACTTCTTATCTAACCTAGTAAGTTCATGATAATGTGTCGAAAACAAAGTATAAGCTTTAATATTTTCACTAATGTATTCTAGTATTGCTTGGGCCAAACTCATTCCATCATAAGTTGCTGTTCCTCTTCCTAATTCATCAAACAATATCAAAGAATTGCTTGTTGCATTGCATATTGCATTTCTAGCTTCCTTCATTTCCACCATAAAAGTTGATTCACCACTAACTAAATCATCACTAGCTCCAATTCTAGTAAAAATTTTATCTACAATAGGCAAATTAGCACTAGCCGCCGGCACAAAAGAACCAATCTGTGCCATTATAACAATAATCGCCAGTTGGCGCATATAAGTTGACTTACCACTCATATTAGGCCCTGTAATAAGTAAGGTATTAATTCCATTTTCCATTACACAATCATTAGGAACATATTCTTCTTTACTGACAATTTCCACAACTGGATGTCTACCATCTTTTATATTGATAATTCCATCATCATTTATCGTTGGCTTGACAAAATTATATTCTTCGCTACAAACCGCTAAAGAAAGCATACAATCGATTTCACTCAAAGCATCAGCAGTTTTATTTAAACTAGGAACTTCTAACTTAATTTTATTCCTAATTTCACAAAACAAATTATATTCTAAATCGATAATATTTTCTTCTGCATTCAAAATAAGTGACTCTTTTTCTTTTAATTCTGGAGAAATATATCTCTCACAATTAGTTAAAGTTTGTTTACGGTACCAATTAAACTCATCTTTAACTTGATCTTTACTTCCATTTGGTACTTCAATATAATAACCAAAAACTTTATTAAATCCTACTTTTAAATTTTTAATTCCTGTTTGTTCCTTTACTTTAGCTTCAAAGCTTGCCACAAAATCTTTACCACCACTACGAATACTTCTAAGTTCATCTAACTCTTCATTATAACCAGTTTTAATAATATACCCTTCCCTTACACTAATCGGTGGGTCTTCACTAATTGCTTTATCTAATAAATTAAAAACTTCACTGTGTGTAGCAAACTCATAATCAAAGTCTAACTTAGCAATTATTTCTTTTATCTTTGGTAATACTGCTAAACTATTTTTAAGTTGTAATAAATCCCTTGCATTTAAACTACCATTAATAACTTTACCAGATAATCTTTCAATATCATAAACTTCATACAATAAATTTCTCAGTTCATCTTTTAATAAAAATTCATTATTTAATTTTTCAATCTTAGCATATCTTTCTAACAAAATATCCTTATTCTTTAAAGGATTCAATATCCAACTTTTAAGTTTTCTACTTCCCATAGCAGTCTTACATTTATCAAGTAACCAAACTAAAGAATATGTTCTTTCTTTTAACCTAATAGTTTCTACTAGCTCTAAATTTCTAACTGTATGAACATCCATTTCCACATAATCATTTTTCTTAATTATCTCCAAATGATTAATATGACTCAAATCTTTTAATTGTCTTACACTTAAATAATAAAATAGATGTTCTACTCCACTACGTACTCTAACATCCAAAATTGTACTTAGAAACTCTGTATATTTATCCGTTAAAAACTCACTATTAATTGTTACTTCAATATTATAAGTATTCTTAAGTAAATCTATTAAAGCAGTATTAAGATTATCTAACAAGACTACTTCTTTAATATTATAATTTAGTATTTCATTTAATAAAGTATCCATATTATTAGGAATACTCAAACTAGCCAAATAACTAGTTGAAATATCCAAAATAGTTATATTAATTATATCTTGAAAGAACAATACACTAGCAATATAAGATGAATCTCTTTCATTAAGTAAGTCATTATCAGCAATAGTCCCTTTACTTATGACATCGACAATTCCTCTTTTAACCATTCTATTTCCTGTTGTTTTTGGATCCTCTAACTGTTCACATATTGCTACTCTATATCCTTTATTAACTAATTTTTCAATATAAGTTTTCACATTATTATGTGGAACACCACACATTGGAACCCTCTCTTCTAAACCTGCAACTCGGCCTGTAAGAGTAAGTTCTAATTCTCTTGATGCAATTAAAGCATCATCAAAAAACATTTCATAAAAGTCCCCTAAGCGATAAAAGACAAGTTCTTCTGAATACTTATCCTTAATTTCCATATATTGAGCCATCATTGGACTTAATTTATTTCTATCAACTTCACTACGTTTCATACTACAAAAACTCCTAAGTAGTATTATAACACGTATTTTTATTTATTTTAACAAATTTTTCCTTCTAGGCAAGATAAATTCTAATCTAGCATAATTAATTCCTGTATCAGGAATATCAACTTCAATAAGTTCATTAGTAACAGTTACCGTAATAACTTGTTTATCTTTTGTTATATCTATCTCAACTAATTCCTGAGTTATTTGATACCCCAAACTAGCCTTTGTTTCTTTTAAATAATACTTTCCTAAATCCAAATTATCTATTACTATTTTCCCCTCAGAATTAGTTTCCTTTTTAGTAACTTCTTCCATCTTATCATTATATAAAGTAAATTCTGTATTTTCTAAAGGCTCATTATTACTATTAACCTTTAATATTTCGATACTACCTTTTTCTTTTTTATTAACTAATTTAATTGTTACTGGTTTAATATTATTATCTTCATCTAACTCTAAATCTATTTTATATTCTGTATCATCCAATATATAGCCATCTAAAGTAGCTAGTTCTTTCAAAATATATTTTCCCCTAATTAAATTTTCAAAAGTTATTCTGCCTTCCTCATCACTTACTTGAATATCTACTAAAGTTCCATCTAAATTATATAAACCAATTGTAACTCCAGGTAAAACACTATCATTTTCATCAACTTTTAACACCTCTATTTTCCCAACCACTGGATAGTTAGCAAATTCAATTACTATTTCTTTTTCTTTGTCTACTTCAAAATATACTTCAGTTTCATTTATTACATATCCAGGAATAGTTTGTTCCTTCACTTCGACAATTTTATATGTTCCTTTACCAAATATATAATCAGTTTCTAAAATTCCCTCTTCATTAGTTTCTCCCTCAAAAACTAATTCATTAGTATCACTATTATATATTTGAAATTTTATTCCCGCTATTTTAAGCATTTCATTACTAATAGCATCAACTTTTAAAAGTTTTATTTTCGCACCAACTACATTGATTGTAATTGGTACTTCAACATCATCAATATTACCCGCACATAAAACATTTTGACTATTGCCATCCGCATAAACTATCGGCATATCATTAAAATTATTACTTACTTTTTTTAGTGTTACACTCTTGCTTCCAACTACATCACCAGTAACTACTAGTTCATTACCATTAATTTTTATATTATCATCTACTACTTCATAATTGCTTAAACAATCATTTTCATCTTTAAAACTTTTTGTTTCTCCTAACATAACTTCGATTTTATCAAATTTTGGTGTAATATAATGCTCATTTACTAAACTTTCTATTTCTTCAATTTCTAAAGCATAAAGTGTTAAATCATTTTCTCCTCCAAGCGTCTTAGTAAAATAAAACTGGGCATCCGGTTCAACTTCTCGCCAAATCATCATTTGAGTAATATAATACCAATAATCTTCTGTATGATTTTCATAGCCATAACCATAATAAGCAATCAAAGAAATTTTCTTCCATACTTCGTCACTTATATTTAAAATATCAGCATAATCACTAGTATAACTTGTATACGTATAATTATCGATTAAAGCTACAAATGGCTCTACACAATAAACCGCTTTGTTATCACTAGCTCGCCTTATAAAACCTCCTTGCTTAACAGTCTCCTTACCACTACTATCTATTTTTCTAATAAACATGCCAGGTATTTTATCACCGACATAAATTTTCTCCGTCGCCGCATCAACACTTATTACCCCTAAGAAAAAAACTACTAAAATCAATAATTTTTTTAACATAAATCCTCTCCTCAATTATAAATATACTAAATACTACAATAAAATCACATAATTATATTTACCTCCTTTCACTTATATATATCTGTAAAAAAAGTCAATTTCCTTTTTTTTCATAAAAAAAAGTTCAAATAATCATAAATTATTTGAACTCCAACACTCTTTCTTCACTTTATAACATCATTATCTGCTTTTTAGATAATTCTGTTATCTTAGAAATTAAATCTATTGCTATGCCATTTTCTTTCATCTTTTTAGCATTTTCTCGATTACTTTGTTCAATACCTTCAGCACGACCCAAAGTTTGTCCTTCTTCTAATGCTTCTTCTCTTATGGCATTCTTGATAAATTCATTTTCCATTTCCACATCATAATCTAAATATATCTTTCCATTCTCTAAATCATTCCGTGTCTTTTCTGCTTTCATTAATATCTCGTCTCCTTCTATAAATTTTTCTATTTCTTCTTTACTTTCTCTACTCATTAGTAGATATAATAATCTCTTGCTTTGTTTACTTATTGTAACTTTACTATACCAAAGTTCTTTTATCTTTTCAAGATTAAATTCTAAATACGCTAAATGTCCAGTTAATCTTCTTCCTACTTCATTTATTATCTTATATTCACTTTCACCAAGATTACATCTCATATCTCTACGATTATAAGCATTGATAAACACTAATATTACCTTCTTACCATTAAATTCAATTACTCCATCTTTATTAGTATAAAACATTTTATTAAATATATGATTGGAAAGCTATTATAAAATCAATTTAGATGCTAAATTATCAACATTTAGTCTTAAAAACATAAAAACCTAGTCGTAAAAACTAGGATTTGAATGACTTAGAGCTTCTAAAGTTTTCTAAGCACCACTCATTAATATTATATTATAAACATTTAAATATATACATTAGGATAACCCATAATTCTTAAAATACTTTTAATGTCTATAGAATTTAACTTATTATCTAACTTATTTATTTCTTTTTCTATTGATTTTACTAAACTATTATATTGCCTTTTATCTAAAATGATTTGCATCGCTTTAATCATCATGTATAAATTCGTAAGATTATCCTTAGCTACATAATTAGCATCAATCTCTTTAAATTTTAAAGTATATTTATCTCTATAACAAAATAGGCGATCATTATGAGCACAAATATTCCTAATATTAGTTAAACATCTTAATATTTGTTTTAACAATACATCTGATATTTTAAATTTCTTTGCTATTATTTGCCTATCACTTTGTTTTAACAAACCATAATAGCTACTAATAACTCCAAATGTTAATATTTTAGTTAAAACAAACGGTGGAATAAAACCATAATTATCTTTATAATGAGTAATTGCAAGATGAATACCGTAATTATGATTAATGACCTCATTTATTTTATCAATCAATCTCTTTCTAACAATTAAGTTAGCCTTACTATCTAAGTTATTAATATTTAAATAAGCCTTTATACCATAAACATTAGAAATATGATTTGATATCAAAGATTTAATAAAAGATTCAACTTCTAAAGCATATTTTAACATTATTAATTTCAAGTTTTTATCAAAATCATATAAAGCATATATTTCTTCAAAAGAAACATTGTGAAAATAATTATTATTAGAATCCTTAAAATTATATTTATAACTATTAACTATAGAATAATAAGTATATTTTTCTAATTTTTTCAAAGCAAATTTTCTATTTTTAATAATAACGTTCTTGGTTTCTAAATAATTTAATAATCCTTCATCTGTTTTATATTGCTTCATATTCCCCCTGAAATTAAAAATGACCTAGGACTTCAAAAGTTTCCTAGGCACTACTCAATGAAACTATATCAGATATCAATGATGTTGTCAATTGTTTTTCAAGCTTAAATGCTAAATATCTGTGCAGTTAATCTTCTTCCTACTTCATTTATTATCTTATATTCACTTTCACCAAGATTACATCTCATATCTCTACGACTATAAGCATTGATAAACACCAATATTACCTTCTTACCATTAAATTCGATTACTCCATCTTTATTGGTATAAAACATAATGTTTAAAATATTATATTACCTACTTCGATTATTACATCACTTCGCATTAACCTTTTAATATTACTAACTCTACATCCAAATACTTCATATTCTTTATTACATAATCATATTCCATATGTAATATATCTGCAATTATGCCAGCAACATAATACCTAGTAGAATCATCTTTAAAGAAGAATTTAAAACCGACATTTATTGTAAGATACCCGATATCTACACTTGTGCCACAATTATATTTACCACATTCACTTATATATATCTGGAAAAAGAGGCAATTTCCTTTTTTATTGGAAATTTTTTTAATATACTTTTTATTCTATTTCATTCAACATTTTTTCTTTAATTTTATCAATATCTGTAAAAAACAAATCAATTCCTCTTTCTTTTAATTCTAATAGACGAATAAACTTCTTATATATTTTTTCTTGTAAAGTTATTGGAACAAGTGCTGGTTTGCCATTTCTAGTATGAACATGATCTATATATTTTTCTAGTGTTGGAAAAGCATTTTGAATTAATATTGCACTATCTTCATCAAAAACTTTTTCAATCAAAATTGAATCACAACGCCCATATTTTCTGATTTTATTATTATATATATTCTTATATTTCTGGATTTTGCTACTTAAAGGAATAAACCACAATATATCTCCGTCTTTAATAATAAAATACGTAGGTCTAGTTTTACCTTTTTCATGATTGAGTAATAAACCATTGTCATTCACTTTATCAAAAAACTCGTCTTTTATATGATATAAATATCCAGCCTTTATTTTCATTATATAACCTCCTCATACAAATATTTTAACATATAATAAAAGAAAACCCTATCAAAAGATAGGATTCTCTAAACATTTTCTATTGGGATTATTTATTACTCGCACCACCCAGAAGCGAGAAACATTACCTATTGGAATTATTTATTACTCGCACCATCCAGAAGCGAGAAACATTTTCATATTGCATTCCTTTAATGCAATACTAATATACAACATTTTAATTAAAATGTCAATCTGTATATAATTATAGTATATTCATAAATTGAAATATTATTTATTTCTTTTTCTCTTTATTGCAGCTTGTGCCGCAGCAAGTCTAGCAATAGGAACCCTAAACGGTGAACATGATACATAATTAAATCCTAAAGAATCACAGAATGCAACACTTGATGGATCTCCACCATGTTCGCCGCAGATTCCAAGGCTTAAATCTTTATTAGTCTTACGTCCTTTTTCACTAGCAATACGCATTAATTCTCCAACACCTTCAGTGTCAATTCTAGCAAATGGATCACTTTCAAAAATACCCTTTTCATAATAAGATTCTAAGAACTTACCAGCATCATCTCTTGAAAAACCATAAGTCATTTGTGTTAAGTCATTTGTACCAAAACTGAAGAAATCAGCAACACTAGCAATCTTATCAGCAAGTAATGCCGCTCTTGGAATTTCAATCATTGTTCCAACTTCGTATTTTAAATCAACACCAGATTCTTCAATAATTTCATCAGCAACTCTGACAACTATTTCCTTAACATATTCAAGTTCCTTTACATCTCCAACAAGTGGAATCATTATTTCTGGAGTTACTTTAATACCCTTCTTACCTACATTAATCGCTGCTTCGATTACTGCTCTGGTTTGCATCTCAGCAATTTCTGGATAAGTTATTGCAAGACGACAACCTCTATGTCCCATCATCGGATTAAATTCTTTAAGCGATTCAATAACGTGTTTCAAATCTTCAACACTTTTACCTAAATCTTTAGCGAGTTCTTCAATTTCTTTTTCTTCTTTTGGTAAGAATTCATGTAAAGGTGGATCCAAATATCTTATAACAACACTATATGGAGCCATTGCTTCAAATAATCCTTCAAAATCACTTCTTTGATAAGGAAGAATCTTTTCAAGAGCTGCCTTTCTTTCTTCAAGACTAGTTGCACAAATCATTTTTCTAAAATTAAATATACGATCCTTTTCAAAAAACATGTGTTCTGTTCGACATAATCCGATACCTTCAGCACCAAATACTCTAGCTTGTTTAGCATCTTTTGGTGTATCAGCATTAGTTCTAACTTTTAAATCTCTTGCTTCATCTGCCCAAGACATAAATGTTTCAAAATCACCACTAATTGATGCTTCTTGCATTTCTAATTTACCCGCATAAACATTACCTGTAGAGCCATCAATAGAAATATAATCTCCTTCTCTAAATTCTTCTCCATCACCAGTCTTAAGAACTTTTTTATTTTCATCAATACTAAATGTTCCAACACCAGATACACAGCATATACCCATACCACGAGCAACAACTGCAGCATGACTAGTCATACCACCACGAAGGGTAAGTACACCTTTACTAGAATTCATTCCTTCGATATCTTCTGGAGATGTTTCTAAACGAACCAATATGGCATCAATTCCATCATTATGAGCTTTAATTACATCTTCAGCAGTAAAATATATTTTACCAGTTCCAGCTCCTGGAGAAGCCGCTAAACCTTTGCCAATAACTTTACTATTCTTTAGTGCTGCATCCGTAAACGTTGGATGAAGCAATGCATCTAAACTCTTTGGTTCCACCATTAAAACGGCATCTTCTTTAGAAATTCTACCTTCATTTACAAGGTCTACTGCAATCTTAACTGCAGCACTTGCAGTACGTTTACCATTTCTAGTTTGTAAGATAAATAATTTACCATTTTCAATTGTAAATTCCATATCTTGCATATCATTATAATGATCTTCAAGCATTTGAGCAATTTTAGCAAATTCATCATAAACTTCTGGCATCTCTTGCTTTAATGTATCAATTTCACTTGGAGTTCTAATACCCGCAACAACGTCTTCGCCTTGGGCGTTAATCAAATATTCACCAAATAATTTTTTTTCGCCAGTCGCTGGGTTTCTCGTAAATGCTACACCAGTACCAGAAGTGTTACCACTATTACCATAAACCATTTCTTGAACATTTACAGCAGTTCCCCAAGAACCAGGAATATCATTTATTCTTCGGTAATAAATTGCTCGTTCATTATTCCAACTTCTAAATACAGCTTTAACAGCTTCAATAAGTTGAGTGAATGGGTCTTGTGGAAAATCTTCCCCAGCAAATTCTTTATAAGCAACTTTGAATTTGTCAGTCAAAGCTACCATATCATTTTCATCTAATTCAATATCATCTTTGACACCTTTTTGTTCTTTTACTTCATCGATAATATTTTCAAACTTACTTTTTGAATATCCTTTTACGACATCAGCAAACATTTGAATGAATCTTCTATAAGAATCATACACAAATCTTTTGTTTTCAATCTTCTTAGCAAAAGCCTCAGCAATTTCGTCATTCAAGCCAAGATTTAAAACTGTGTCCATCATTCCTGGCATACTTGCTCTAGCTCCACTTCGAACACTTACTAAAAGGGGATTTTCTAAATCTCCAAATTTCTTGCCAGTTACTTCTTCTAGCTTTGCTAGATTTTTCTTAATTTCTTCCACGATAGAATCAGCAAGAACTTTTCCATCATCGTAGTATTTGTTACAAGCTTCTGTTGTAACTGTAAATCCTCTTGGAACTGGCAAACCAATATTGGTCATTTCTGCAAGGTTTGCTCCCTTACCTCCAAGAAGATTACGCATATCTTTGTTTCCTTCGTTAAACAAATACACATATTTTTCCATAATTATCCTCCATTTTAATTCTATCACACTTTTTCCATAAAAAAAAGGAAAGTTTTTTAACTTTCTAAATTTTCTACATAATTGAGTTTAGCATATACAACTTCACTTACTTCATCCATATAAACAAATACTTCTAAATTATTAGCATAATAATTAGCATCATTTTCATCAAGAGACTCATTAATTATTACTTTTCGTCCTTCTTCATCTACTTCATCTGTCCTAAGATAATTTTCATCAATAAGATCTTGAACATGTATAGTAAGACAATTAGTTATATTTTCACTCCCAGTATTACAAACTCCTGTAAGCCGGTTTTTGTTGTCTTCGCCATACAATTGAGCAGCACTTTCAATAGCATCAATTTGTCCTTGCCACAAATTTTCCCTAATTTTTTGTTGAGCTGCTGTAATTCCTGCATAACCAATAGTAGAAATAACAACAATAATAACAATAACTACTAACAATTCTACTAATGTAAATCCCTTATTTTTCATATTATCCCTACTTTAATAATAACTTTAATGCTTCTTTTACTTGTTCTTCTAATGTATTACTCTTATCTACTTGACCAATTATCTTTCTTATTTCATTAGATTTATATCCTAATGCAGTAAGTGTATCAATTAAGTCTTCTGTTTCATCTGCCTCTAATTCTTCACTTACTTCAATATTTATCTTACCCTTTAAATCAAGTATTATTTGACGAGCAAGCTTATCTCCAATCTTGGGAAACTTAGTTAAATAAAGTATATTTTCTCTATCTATAGCATCAACAATACCAGCAATAGAACCTGTTGCAAGTATTGGAAGAGCAAGTTTAGCCCCCAGCCCTTTAACACTAATAAGTTTTAGAAATAATTCATACTCTTCTTTAGTCTTAAAACCATACAAACTATATTCATCTTCACTTATCTTATTATATGTATATACTTTATATTCATCTCCAACTTTATAACTAAAAGGATTAGGTACATATATCATATACCCAATCTTTCCGCATTCTACTACTATACTATTACTATTAATCTCACTTACAATACCAATTATATAACTATACATAATACCTCCCTATTTACTTTAAGCAAATTATTTTTGCTTTAATTTTCAGTAAAAAGTTGCACTTCACGCAACTTTTGCATTATACCATTACATAATGCTTTTATCACCAAATTCATCATTACAACTTTTCAATCACTATTTTTCTTTACTTAATATTTCAATAATTTCTTCGCCCTATGCTATCCTGTAAGGATCAGTACTTGTTCCACTGCCCCCACTTAGTACTACGCTAGACTCTAGATAGAAGGACGGACGGACGCCACTGTTAAAGCCCACGCCATAGTTACCCACACGACCTGCACTATACACACGAAACGCAACAGTCGCACCATCCGAACGACGGGAAATTGTCCATTCATATAATCCCATAAACATCCAGTTATTATTTCTGTTTGTATCACTATCATAATCAAATAATGCTGTACTCCAGTTTTCTGGGCTTGCTGCATATCCATAATCTGTAACATACATTAAGCCTATTTCATCTTCGTATGTTGTTGCTTCAGCTGGACTTGTTATTTCATTTGTATATGCTGTTTTTACTGATACATCTCCTATATTGGCTAATGTATTTCCTCCAACTTGCCATGTTGTACTTGCTATTTTACTTTGCCATTCTGCCGTTAGATAATTCCAATAATTTGTATTTAAATTTACTGTATTTAAGTTACTTTCACTCCATTCATTTGCGACTGTAATATTATTCCAGTAATAGCTATTTATTGTTGTTTTACTTCCACTGTAATAGCTTAAATTTGTATTACTATATGTACTACTACTGTAATCTCCATTTGTTCCTAACAAATCGCTATTTGCATATTCATACTTTATTAGTTTTACTTGTCCATCAAATACTCCAATAATTCGATATAAATTATCTGCACCACATGAAACCTCACTTGCTCCTGGACCAAAACATACAAAATTTTTAATATTATCACTTGTTAAGTAGCCATCTGTTACAGCTTGAGTTAATGCTTCTTCTAAAGTATTATGATGTGTTTCTTCATTATATGCTGTTGTGTAATAATGTTCATAAGTAGAATAGCAAGAATATCCAACAAATTGCTTCTCTCCATTACAATAAAAATTGACTACGCCATCACTTTCTGTATTGGTTGTGGTATACACTCTCGTTAAGCCTGCTTGATTAGCTGTTTCTGTAACTTTGTAATCTCCACCACTAAATCTATATGAATTATCTCCGGCTTCCTGATCGGCATTGGTATAACTTCCTACCCCATCGTGATAATATAAGCCATTTTCTCCATCAGTTCCGGTATATACTTCATTTATTATATAATCTGCTAACGTTGTTGGATCCGCTTCCCTATCATAAGATTTAACAGCAATACCAGCATTAAATGTCTTACCCATTGTTGACGCATCTGTTATCTCACTATCTATATATAAATATAAATCATAAGATACTTCACCTTGTAAAGGAATATCATCATTATACAATTTATAAATTGTTCCAAATGTTCCATTTATACCAACATTTAATTGATTTTGATCATCACTTGTAAATTCACTTAATGCATTTGTTGCCTCACTAAGTATTCCCTCTGCTAAAATATCTTTTGATCCATTTCTAGTTATTATATAATGAACACTTGAATCTACCAAAGTATTAGTATTAAGAGTTGCTAAATATAAATTAAATCCTACATATGATTCACAAGAACTTGTAACTGTAAATGTATATGGTGTTGTTTGTAATGCTCTATTCTTACTTATAGGATTTGTATTATTTAAATTAATTGATGCTCCCGTATCACTCAAAGTAATTTTTGCACAACTTGATAAACTTACCTCAGTTACTGAAGAAGATTCAATATTTGCTTGCATAAATGAATAAGTTATTCCTAGTACTATAGTTACTACAATTAATATTGATATTACACTTAAAAGTATTATTCTAGTTCTTGGTTTCAATTTTATCACCTATTTCCTATAATAAAATAATATCATTAAATTAATATTTTTTCAATTACTAACATATAATTTATTATGAATATAAATGTAAATAAAATATATAGAAATAAAAATAGTTTTAATACCTTCTTTAGTAATAATAATGATTATATAGTAATTAATAATAAAAATAATGCTATATTATATATTTATAGAAATTTACCTAAGTATAAATATATTAAAGTAATGGAAGATAATAAAAATACTAGTATTTTAGTATTGCCTGAATATTCTAGTGTTGGATTAAAAATTGGGGATGTAATAAATTTAAAACAGATCACTATGACTACCAGTATCAACTAACAACAACATTAATTGATTGTCATTATATTGATAAACTAGTAACCAATCCGGTTCGATATGACATTCACCACAATTTTTATAATAATTATCATCTCTCAAAATATGATTACGATATTTAGGTTCTAATTCTTCTTTATTTGCTAATCTCTCTATAACAAACATCAATTTGTTGATGTCCTTACCCCGCTTAATATTTTTTTAGTTTTTTCTTAAAAATGCTAGAATATCTCACGATATATTTAGTCATCTGACAATAAAGTCTCTTTAAGTTCATCCATGTCTCTAAATCCTGGATATTTATCAGGATTATTTACTATCTTTTCTGCTTCTTTTAAGGCCTTACGTAATTCTTTGCTAGGTTTTGGATTAACAACTTCAAAAGGTAGACCGTCTCTTTTAACAACTTGTTTTAAAAACAAATTAATTGCTGCACTCATACTCAAGCCTAAATCATTTAAAATAGCAGTAGCTTCTTTTTTAGTAGCACTATCAACTTGAACATTTATTGCACTAGTTAAATTAGTCAAGATTATCACCTCCATTTTTCTTATATTCACATATTATCACATTAAAATATATATGTCAACAAAAATCTACAAAATTACTACAATATTACTACATACTGTTATATGCGAAAAATACAAATTTAGACAAAAAATATTTTTTGAAAATATGGAAATGCGTAAGTTATTAAGAGAACTAAAAAGCAAACGTTTCTAGCATTTAAAAAGCAACCTTGCGGTTGTTTTTTAAAGCGGCGCGTGGCGCCTACGCGGGTAGAACCGTTTGCTCATCTAAGAATTAATCTTAGGCCACATGGCTCCAAGTAGATATAATCTACTTAATATATTATATCCACTAACAATTAAATTATAACAAATAGTTTTCTATTTGTAAATATTTTTGCTAAACTAATTGCTCTCTTTTAAAATATTAGCAACTTTAGTAATAGCATTAATAGTGTCTTCAAAACTTACATTTTCAGTGTATTCTAACTTATTTTGATAGTTAGAATATACTTGTTTTAAAGCATTACTTTCTTTTAATAATTCTATTATTTCTTTAAACCTATTTATATTATATTCTGTATTTCTGTTATTAAATGTATTTTTTATTGCTTTAATTAAATTTTCATTATTAATATTGTTTTCATTCATTAACATATAAAATCTTTAGCTCTAGTAGATGTTATATTTCTACTGATAATACTATTAAATTTTTCTGCAATTACTGTTTCAACAGTATATGCCATAATATTTATTTTTTTATCTTCAAATATAGAATTGTATTGGTATTCTATTTCTCTTGGTGTAATAACATCTCCAGTTGTTATTTTGATAAAAAAGTTAGTTCTTATTTTATCAAAAGTACCTTTAACATTTATTCTAAAACCACCATATTCATCTTCTAATCTAATATCCTTAATACTAACAATTTCAAAATTTACATTATCATTAATATCAATAGATAATATATTGCCAAAAATGTTTTTAATAGAATCTATATTTAATGGCAAACTTTTTAAAGTAGTATCCATATCTTTAGTAGTTCTTAAATCCTCACCAATAATAGATGAAAGTAAAACGCCACCCTTTAAAATAATATTATCTTTATATTTACTTTTTTCAAGCCTCATCAATACATGTTCAAAGAAAAACATTTGATGTAAATGATGTGATAAATTATTATTTCCTTTTGATTTTTTTCTTAATAATATTATTTAATTTATCTGAATTCACCTATAACAAAACCTCCATTAATTCGACAACCTGATCCTCTACATTCAATTTTTGAGCATATTTAATCAATTTTAAAATATCCTTATTCTTATTTTTAGCATATTCCTTTAATGCTTTAGAATAAATTTCTTTATCCACGTGATTTTTATCTCGAATAATATCGCAGATAGTTCTTTCTAAATCATAACATTTAACAGTTAAATCGTTAATAGTTTTAATGTCAATCATTCCAATAGGAAAAATATCATCTTTAACATATCGTAATGTAACGTTTTTATTGTTTAATAAATTACCATTATAATTATATGGAACTGTAATATCATAAACCAACGGAATTCTATCAGACATATTATGTAAGTATAAAGCAGTAGCATGAGAAAAACACATACGATTACTACTTTTAGATAAAATATAAAAATCATCAATTGGATAGTTCGGCAATTTATAAATTCCATTACCCACTCTCTCTATCTTCTTGTCATTTACTAAATTACTTAAAAAAGTACTATTAACTCCTAAATTTTCTGCTTCTTTATTAGTAATATAACCATTATTACTTTTAGCATAATCTAAAATTTTAACATAATTATCCATAAACTTCATTTCCTTTTACGAGGAAATTATACTATTTTTCCTCGTGATTGTCAACTAAATTTACTGACAATAAAAATACTAGTATTGTAGTTTTATCTAAGAATACTAGTATTACATATCATATCATTTAATTAATTATCATACTCATCATCTTTAAAAGTAAACATATAATCTAAAATTTGCACTTCATCCCCAGGTTTAGCTCCTAATTTTTCTAATTCATCTTCAATGCCCATTCCCTTAAACTTACGAGCAAATCTAAGTGTGCCTTCATCTTCTTCAAATTTAGTCATTTTAAGTAAAGTTTCAATTTCTTTGCCACTTACTATCCAAATATTACCATCTCTTTTAATTTGGTATGGTTTTGTATCTTCAAATTTATATACTTTAAAATCACTATTATCATATAATTTTACTTCGGGAATACTTTCTAATTCACTAGCCAAAGTTTCTATTAAATTATCTATTCCTATATTATCCATACAACTTATTTCCATTATTTCAGCATTTTTAAATTTATTTTTAAATCTTTTCAAATTCTCTTGAGCATCTGGTAAATCCATTTTATTAGCCACAATTACTTCTTTTTTATTTTTCAAAACATCATTATATTTTTTTATTTCATTTCTAATAACTTGATAATCTTCAATTGGGTCTCTTCCTTCACTAGCTCCCATATCTACTACATGAGCAAGTATTTTAGTACGCATAGCATGACGCAAAAACTCATGACCTAAACCAACACTAACGCTTGCTCCTTCAATTAATCCTGGCAAATCAGCCATAACAAAAGATGAACCATTTTTAAGTTTTACTACTCCTAAATTTGGTGATAAAGTCGTAAAGTGATATGCAGCAATCTTAGGTTTAGCACTAGATATAATCGATAAAAGTGTCGACTTACCAACACTTGGCATTCCTACAAGTCCCACATCCGCTAAAACTTTTAATTCAAGTCTAACTGTTACTTCTTCTCCCGGTTCACCTTTTTCACTAAACTTTGGTGCAGGCATATCATGAGTTGCAAAAGATTTATTTCCTTTACCTCCTCTACCACCACGAGCAACTACAACTTTCTCATCTTCTTCCGTTAAATCTGCAATAACTTCATTAGTCATAGCATTATAAACCGTCGTTCCTGCTGGCACTTTAATAATTATATCCTCAGCATTTTTCCCATATTTATTTGATCCTTTACCATTTTCCCCCTTATCAGCTTTAATAATTTTTCTATAACTTAAATCAATTAAAGTTTTTAAATTCTTATCCACTTGAAAAACTATGCTAGCACCTCTGCCACCATTTCCGCCATCTGGTCCTCCCATTGGTACATATTTTTCTCTTCTAAAAGAAGTACAACCATCTCCCCCAGGACCAGCCATAAGTTTTATCGTAAGTTCATCAACAAACATAGTAATCACCTGTGTATATATTATCATAATCCCTTTTAAAAAACAATTACTCATGATATAATCATGATGGATGTGAGAAAATGGAATATAATGTAATAAAAAATGCTAATGGTATTTTAAATAATAGCAAATATTATGTAAGTACACCTAATAAATATAAAGGAAAATGGAATGATTTTTTTGGTAACCATAACCCTATTTATTTAGAACTTGGAACAGGTCGTGGAGAATTCATCATTCAAATGGCTAAGAAATATCCCGAGTATAATTTTATTGGTTTAGAATTAAATGAATCGCAAATTGCCACCGCCGCCAAGAGATTGGAACGAGAAAATATAAAAAACTTAAAACTAATTAAAGATGATGCTCGAAATATTGCTAATATTTTCGGCAAAGAAATAGATACAATTTATCTAACTTTCTCTGAACCATGGCCTAAAAAAAGAGATGAAAAAAATAGATTCACCCACGAATCATATTTAAAACTATACGATAGAATATTTAAAAAAGATAAACATATTATCCTAAAAACGGATAACAAAGGCCTATTTGCCTATTCTTTAGAAACATTATCTAACTACTGGTATGTATTTGATACTGTAAGCCTAGATTTACATAATGATGAACGAAACATTTCCAATATAATGACTGATTTTGAAATCCAATACTACAAAGAAAAAAGACCAATTTATTATTTAGATGCTAGTTTTAAAAATTAAAGAAAAACACAACTATTTGAAAACTGAATAGTTGTGTTTTTAACAAGATTCTTACTCCAACAATATCTTCGTTAATATCATTAGTAAAACCAAAATAAAAAGTGCTTACGCTTCGTAAACACTTACCTTTTTTCTATTTTTACCAGATCTTTCATATTTTACCACACCAGCAACTTTTGCAAATAATGTGTGATCTTTACCCATTCCAACATTTGTACCAGGATAAATCTTAGTTCCTCTTTGACGATAAATAATTGATCCAGCACTTACAGTTTCGCCATCACTAGCCTTAGCACCTAATCTACGACCAGCAGAATCACGGCCATTTTTAGTAGAACCTTGAGCTTTAACATGGGCAAATAATTGGATATTTAGCTTCATGAAATTCATCTGTCTTCCTCCTTTACTATTTTAATATTTTTATCATAAGTTTTTGCTAGCTCTTCTAGCATACAAATCATATTTTCAATTATTAATCTAATAGCATCATCATTACTTTTAATATCGATTGTAAGCTTATCTTGTTCTTCTTTATATACTAAAGAATTACTATCAAATCTAAGACAAGCATTAATACTCGTAATAACAATACAAGACACACTTGCACAAACAATATCTTTACCATAATCAGCATAATTAGCATGACCAGTTATAATGATTCGATTACACTTAATATTAACTTTAATCATTAACCAATCTTCTTTACTACTAACTTAGTGTATGGTTGACGATGTCCTTGAGTCTTACGATATTTTTTCTTAGGTCTGTACTTAAAAACTTTAATCTTCTTATTTTTTCCTTGTTTTTCTACAGTACAAACAACACTAACTTTATCTACATAAGGATTTCCTGCAACACCATTAGCAAATAAAACTTTATCAAATTTTACTTCACTGCCAACTTCAGCATCTAATTTTTCTACATAGATAACATCGCCTTCAGCAACATAATATTGTTTTCCACCAGTTTCAAATATAGCTTTCATTTCATACCTCCTTATCTTTCGAAGTCGCGCCCTCAAGGTACATACTTGTTTATAACCTTTTTAGTGCGGTTTTTTAAGAAACTACTTAAAAACATATCAATTATACCTAAATATCTAGAACTTGTCAAATCTTTCTTTAAGTTTTTTCTCTTCTCCCACTATTTTTCCTTTTTCTTTAAAATATTGGTAAGTATCCAACTTTAATATATCTAAATTTCCTTCCCTAGTACTTATAAAATGAAACTCATATTTATTCAAATATCTTTCCAACAAAAATTTATTAAATATATAATTATAATTTTTATAAGCATAATAAGTTTTAACTATAAACAAAGATACAATCAAATAATTATTTAAAGAAAACCACCAGTTTCCCAACAAATAAATGCCAATCCCTCCCCAAGAAATACCCAAATATAAAAAATAAGATATCTTAAATGAAAAAAATCTATTAAGAATAGCATTTAAAATTATACTACCATCTAAAGGGATAATTGGTAACATATTAAATACCATAATACTTAAATTATATTTATAAATTAACGCTTTTGTTCCTATACTTAAAGGCAAAAGAAAAACTACCATAAAAAGTATTATTTGTAATATAATACCTCCACTTGCTATTAGCACTTCCCTTAACACAGGAGTATTAATATCTTTACTAACTCTTGTAACTCCTCCAAAAGGATATAAAGTAATATCTAATATCGGAAAATGAAATAATTTAATAAACAAAACATGTCCTAATTCATGAATAATCACAATAAAAAAAATTACAAGGCCTGCCTTTAAATAACCGCACAATAATAAAATCAATAAAAAATAGATAGTTAAAAAATTAACTTTGATAATCTTCATACTTGATAAATTCATTGTCTTTCTTAATTACTAAATAAAGAAATTCATCCTTAATGCTACCAATAACTGTCCCTTCTTCAATATAATCATAAAGAGTAACTGAAACATTTTCTAAATTTCCATACCAAATATCTGCCCCATCGATACCTTGAATTATCACCGTATTTCCATACCCATCTTTTTCTCCCGAAAAAACAACTACCCCACTTGCTAAACTATTGACAAGAGCCTTGCTACTTACCGTAAGAACTTCGCCTTCTTGATAATCTTTTATTTCTTTATAAACTAACTTCCCACTCATTACCGTCTGGGTGTTATCACTTTTAGGTAAAACCTCTCCAAATAATTCTTCATACCACCCTTTAATCTTTGTAAAAGGCAAAGACTCTGTTAAAACATATTCTTTATAAAGCAATAAATTTTTATCGCTCATATTAGTAAATATCACACTAACTAAAAAGAAAATAATAGCTAACATAAATTTGGTTACATACTTACTAATTATTTTCTTTTTACTTACATCATTATTTTTATTAAAATCCTTCTTCTTCATTTTGTGCATTTTTAGATACTCATCCATAAAATCACCTGCTCTATTTTATGTCTAAAGCATCCTTTTTATAACTAATCAAAATAAATATACTATTGATTATAATGACATTTAACACTTGCCAACCGATACATCCAAAAATTAGAAAACTAACTAAATAATAAAACAAAATAATAAACAAACTCACTAAAAAATAAATATTAAAATTATGATAATTAAGTTTTATTATCTTCCTTCTTAAAATAAAGAATAATGTAATAAATATAGTATTATAAAAATATATATGAAGTATCAAAAAATCCACTATCAAAGCCACACTTAAATTATAAATATAACTCTTAGAATTAATATTCAATAAAAAGAAATAAGACATATAAGGCGTAAAACTATAGATTAAAATATCGAGTAAAAGATTAATCATTACTATCTACCACCAACACATAATTAATATCATCTAAATTCGCTCCTGGCTTTACTTCGACAATTTTTTCTATCTCCGTTGCATTGACATTTATCTTTGTAACTTCACCGACATATATATCCCCCGGCAAATTGCCAATCCCCGAAGTATAAACTTTATCACCAATATTTATAACATCATATGTCTGCAAATTACTTACTACCAAAACACCATCTGCCATTTTCAAAATACCATAATTATCTCCAACTTTAACAGATATATTACTACTCTTATTCGTTATTAACCTAACTTCACTACTACTGGCCAAAGTATTATCTACTACCCCAATAAGTCCCATATCACTTATTACTGCCATACCTTCCACAATACCATCTTCTTTTCCTTTATAGATCATTACAGTATTTTTAAATTCATAAATATTTCGTAAATATACTTTACTCATTATTAAATTAAGACCATTATTTATTTTAAAATCATTTGCTTTAAGTAATTCCTTATAATCACTTTCTAAAATCTCACAATAATTATTATTAATAGTATCTATACTTAAATTATTATCAAACATACTTAAAAATCTATTTATACTAGAACTAAATAGAATAAGCAAAAAAATACCTAGTAATATAATATAATCCTTATATTTTTTTATCATATTTTTATTATGTATAATACTCTAAAAATAATTCTAACATTGCCTTATTAATATTATTTATTACTTCTTCTTTATCAGTTTTAAGCATAACCGTTTCGTAATTTTCTAAAGATTTAATAAATTCCTCATTCATTTTTACCTTCTTTATATAATAATCTACCCCCTTATTAGTTAAAAAAGACTCTAATTTAACTTTATTTTCTTCATGATAAGCAATACCCACCAAAACTCTATAATAATCTCCATCTTCATATATAATTGAACAATCAAAATTATTTTGATAATTTAAAGCATTATCTTGATTTTTAAAAACTCCCACTTGAAATAGACTAACCTCGTAATTTTTATTAGTTAGAGCTATAACTTCCTTTGAAATATCTTTATAGAAAAAATAAGCAAATACCCCACCAATTATAATTGCCCCAATAACTACTTTTAAATACGTTTTCATAATATCACCAAGAATACTATACAATAAATAATCTAAATATATTGTCAAACCACGTCGATACTGCTATAATACTCTAAAAAAGGAAGGAAATATATGCAAAATAACAATTTTTCAGATTTAAAAATATCTATAAATCATATAGATAATCCCAAATATAAGGAACTTACTATCGGTTATCCCGATAAAAATCCTCACAATTACTATGAATTTCAAGGGTTATTTGACTATGAACTCCTTGACTCTTCTCATGTACTAATCAAAGAAATAGAAGACATGCATCATCGCACTTATCCTCGCTTGACAATATTTACGAGAATTCCTGAAGGGCATCGCATCGATTCATTTCCTATAATTGCTGAAATACCGAAAAGAAGTGCTGGTTTAAAGAGCATTAAAAAACTAATAATCCCAGGATTTCAAAGATATTTTATCTATTCTTATGAATTTGGCATAATTTGCTCTGCATGTTATGATGTCATAGTTTTCGATGAAGAAACTAAAACATTTGAAGTAACATATCGAAAAATGACGGAATATGGCGAAGTTAAACTCACAGGTACTCTCGATAGCGAAGGACACCTTATCGATGACACATTATATATGCCTGAAATTAGGTGCTCCTATCTAGTTGATGAACATAACTTAGATAACTCGATTGAAAGATTAGTACCTAAAATTGAAAAAGATATTACAAAACATTTTCATAAACTAGAACAAAACGCTTATGCCGATTGGGAATATGCTTGTTATTTAAAACGCAAGAAAAAATAGTTTGAAATTCAAACTATTTTTTAGTTCATTTTTTTAGCAATCATGCTTTCTGCGCCATCCATAGCCTTAACCATCTTTTTACCAACAGTTGTCCGGGCATTTTTATTATTCATTAAATAAACACCTCCACCAACTAAAGCCAAAGCAGTAATAGCACCAGCTACTTTAAACATGTTTTTCATGAATTCACCTCTATCGTTATTATGGCTATTTCACACTATTATATACTTCTATTATTCTAGTTTTCAAACTAGTTTTTCGATTCGCCGAATAATTATTACCGACAGCTCTAGCAAAAGCATAAGGATCTCCTACAATTGTCAGGGTCTTCTTTGCTCTACTTACTCCGGTATAAATAAGTTTATTATAAAGCATCTTATAGTAACTATTACTAATTGGCATTATGACGTGTTCAAATTCACTACCTTGACTCTTATGTATCGTAATAGCATAAGCATGTTTAATTTGCTTCAAATTTTTCTTTTCGTATTCTACTCTATTACCTTCAAAATCAATTGTCACTTTATTACCCATAATACTATCAATATACCCAATATCACCATTAAAAACATTGTTATCTAAATCATTAACTAGTTGCAATACTTTATCGCCTTCGCGATATGTTACATCCAAATAATTTATTTCATTTTTACTCTTCTTTTTAGGATTATAAATACTTTGTAATACAACATTTAAATTATCTATACCATTTTCTCCCTTGTACATTGGTGCTAAAACTTGCATATGGTGTTCATCAATTTTTTTCTCTAAAGATATCTTAATAATCTGTTCAATAGCATCTTTTATCTGCGTAGACTTTGTTTGAAAGAAAGTATAATCGTCCTTCTTGGCCAAAAACTCTTCACTCAAATCATTATTTTTAATTTCTTTAGCCAAATAGGGAATATAAGAATTATCACTCTGACGATAAATTTGATTTAGAGGAATAAAGTTAAAATAATCACTACTAATTAAATCATCTAATACTAATCCAGGCCCAACACTTGGAAGTTGGAAAGTATCTCCAACTAATATAAGTTTAACTCCTGGAGAAATTCCATTAAGTAATGCATTAAATAAGTCAATATCGATCATACTTACTTCATCGACAATAATAAGACGGTGACTTGTTTTATTATACTCATTATAGAAAAAATCATTACTATCTTTATACCACTTCAAATATCTATGAATCGTATAAGCTGGAAGACTCGTCGAAGTTGCCATCTTCTTACTAGCTCTCCCCGTCGGTGCTAAAAGCGCAATACTTTCCATTATATCCGCAGGACCTAATCCTTTATCTTCGATATATAACTTCGTAATTGCATTAATAATCGTCGTTTTCCCAGTTCCTGGTCCCCCTGAAATTATCGTTACATTATTATTCAAAGCCCCCATAATAGCTTTTTCTTGATCAGTATTATAATCTATTCCTAATCTACTTTCTAACTTCTTTAACTTTTCTTCTAAATTCAATATTTTATCAGGTTCTTTAGCATCAATTCTTTTTAAAGTAGCAGCAATATTTCCTTCTTTTTCATAATAACTAGCCAAATATATCTTTCTATCAACTAAGACTACATTACCATTATTTACTAATTCTTGTAATACTCCCTCAAAGACATCTTCCGCTAAAACAATATTAAATTCTCTATTTAAAATATCACTTATTTCCTCACGATAATAATAAGTATCCCCATTATAGTTACTTAGCATTTGCATGCCTTCTAAAAAGCACGCATAAATTCTTACTTTAGTATCATTACCATAATTATTCATATAAATACTATCTAATTTATGAAATTCGATTATTTCTTTTAAGTCATAAAAAGAATCTCCCAAAACTTCTTCAATTCTATCCTTAAACTTATTATATATTCTCGAACACTCTTCGATAGTAAAACCTAAATTTTGGAATTTTAAAATTGCCTCACTACTTTTATTATAGTTTTGTAAAGAATTATATATCTTCGCCGCTCTAATTGCTGTCATACCTTCAATTTCTAATAAATTATCTCTATTTTCCTTTATTTTATCAAGCGTCTTTTCCCCAAAATGATCAACTATTTTTTTAGCAGTTTTTTCACCACATCCTTCAATAAAAGAACTAGCTAAAAATTCAATAATTGCTTCTTTAGTTGTAGGAACTTCTACTTCATAAGAATCAACAGCATATTGCATCCCAAATCTTTCATTATTGACATAACTACCATACAAAGTCATACTTATATCGATATTTACATCTGTAAACACTCCCGTTACAGTAATACTCTTATTGACCTTTTCCTTCATAGCTACATCATTAGTTTCCTTAACGCGAAACAAAGCGACTACATAGCCACTTTCATTATTATGAAATATAATTTTTTTTAACTTTCCTTTAATGTAATTCATAATTCTTTACTATAAATTTGTCCCTTTTCTAAATTTTCTTCAATTTGAACATATAAGTAATTACTTGTGTGCCCAAAACTAATACCATTATCGCACTCTTCTACTAAAACATCAACCTTTTTCCCTCTAAATTTATCATAATATTTTTTTTCTAAATTTTCTGATAAAGTCATCAATTTCTTAACTCTATCTTTTTTGATATTTTCTGGCACTTGTTCAGGCATACTGGCAGCAGCTGTACCTTCTCTTAAAGAATAGGGAAAAACATGTATCTTGCTAAACTCAATTTCTTTGGCAAAATTATAGCACTCATTAAAGTTTTGATTGCTTTCCCCAGGAAAGCCTACAATAATATCAGTGCTTATTGCTATATTAGGTCTTATTGTTCTAATTTCTCTAATTTTATTCCTAAAATACGTTAAATCATACTTTCGATTCATTTTCTTTAAAACATCATCACTACCAGATTGCAAAGGAATATGTAAGTGATCGCACACTTTCGGATTATCTCTTAACACATTTAAGAACCTATCCCCAAGTTCAGTTATTTCAATACTCGATATCCTAATTCTTTTAATTTCTGGTATCTTACATAATTCTTCGATTAAATCCGCCAAATCATGACCATTATCCCAATATCTTCCCGTATGTATTCCTGTCAAAACTATTTCCTGATGCCCATTTTTAGCTAGTATAATTGCTTCTTTTATCACTTTATCAAATGCTTTACATCTAACCGAACCCCGCACATAAGGAATAATACAATAAGAGCAAAAATTATCACAACCATCTTCTATCTTAATAAATGCTCTTACATGATTAAATGAACTAATCATCATATCTTCAAATTCTAAATTTCTATCATTATAAAACTTCACATAAGGCTTATTTACTTCTAAATAATTTGTAATCAAATCGGCAATCTTACTTTTATCCTTATTCCCAATCAATATATCAATACCTAGTGTTTCATACAAATCTTGTTTGTTTTGTGCACTACATCCCGCAACTACCAAAATAGCCTTAGAATACTCTCTTTTTAAATGTCTAATCATCTTTAAACATTTCTTATCAGCCACATTTGTAACAGTACATGTATTGACAATTATAATTTCACACTTACTTAAATCTTCTTCATAAGAAAAATTATGATGAAGCATATACTCCTTCATCATATTAGATTCATATTGATTAACTTTACAACCAAATGTAATTATATTAAATTTCATAACCTTACCCCAATTCTTTTTGCAACTGTTTAAGTGCTTGTAAAAAAGCCTCTTCTTTTGCAAAACTTATAACTCTAACATCGACCTTTGGTACTTCTTCACTATTCTTATTTACTAAATCATCTAGATTAACTTTTTTTACAGAAAAATCGTCTTGTACTTCTTCTTTTTCATAATTAAGACCATACTTACTATTATTTTTATTTAATAATTCATCATAACTTATAATAGCTTTATCTTCTTGGTCTTTCTCATATTCTGTAAAATTTACAGTAGGTTCCTCTTTTCCTAAATTTTCTTGTATTTCTCTAACTATCTTCATCTCAGCTGTTTCCTCTTTTTTATCCTTAACTTCTTCATCATTATTTATTTTTATAAAATATATTAATGTTACTACTAAAACCATCAGTATAAGAACTGCAAAGAAAAAGACAATATCGACAAAATTCAAAGTTTTTAAAAATTCCCAAATATCTGAAAATAATTTCATTCTCTACCACCACAATACTATTTTATCATGTTCTCTATAACTTATTAAGCATTTATCACTTATTTGACACAGCACAATGTCAAATATTGACACATATTATATCACCAATAACATGGCAAGTCAAAGAAAAAAGAGCATAAAGCCCTAGTTCATAATTATTTGATATGGATCATCAACCGTTCCACTACCACTAACTTTAGCAGTCTTGATGATATTTATAACTGGTCTTACTCCCCGTACTAAAGTTCCGTTAGTATCATATTCTAAGCCACCTTCTATATTGACAATAAACGGATAATATAAACTGCCATCAATTCTAGCATTAGTCATCGTATAATAATTTGTTTCTATACTAGAATTATACAAATAATAACTATTATTACTATCTGTACTACCACCAGCCATAACTACTTCATCAGCAGTAAGAAGTCCAATCTTACCATTTTCTGAATAACCTAAACACACAAACGTCGGTATTTTATTTGTAACAATTCTATTATATGCCATATAAGTTGTCCCATTTGCTTCTAAAACTGTATCATTACAAAATTTATAATAAGCAATATAACTACTATAATCCACCAAATTAGTATCATACCAAGATTCTAAAACATCTAGTATCGCTGATTCATTAAAAGAAGAAGATTCATCATAATAATTACTTAATTCTTCAATAATACCATCTAATACTAATTTAACTGAGCCATCACCATTAATTTTGACAATCTTCCAATTATAACCCGCAAATGATACATTGTTGTTAGTTACAGCTCCCCTAAAGTAATAAGTCACTCCTAAATCATCTTTCGATTCCAATAACCCTTCATCAAGTGTTGCAGCCTCACCAAAAGATGTCAAAGATGTACTACTTATATTGTTATTAGAAAGTATCATATCTGCAAAAGAATTCTCTTCATTAGCTCTAAGTCCTATTTTTATAGTCCCTGAATAATTTTCCTTACTTGAACTTGTAAAGTTCATTGTATAATTAATAGTCTCATTACTATTAATTGCCACTTGATTATATATTATATCTGACTTCAAAGTATTACTTACATCTAAATCATCGGATGACTTAAGTTCATAATTAACATTACTTGCATATACATCCGACAATTGAATATAATAATATTTTTGTTCATCGCTATTATTAGTTACAGAAAAGGCAATCGTAGCATCACCATTTAAATCAAATGAATCCCCATTAATAAAATTAATCGTCAAATCTCCATCAACCACGATGTTAGACCTTTCAACTACTTCATTATAAAATAAATAACCCACTCCAACAGATGCACAAGCAATTATCAAAATAAATATAAAAACTAATACTGATTTAAATCTTAATCGCATATAATCAATCCTTTTATTTCTTACGATAATTATACTTTAATAATTCAAATATTGTCAATAAATTTGCCCAAAATCAAGAAAATTTCATATTTCACACAAAAAGTTGTGCCTTCACACAACTTATACTTAAGCTGAAATTCTGTAGGGATTATCAATTGTTCCATCACCTGACTCAAGTACTACACTAGACTTTAGATAAAAGGTAGGACGTACGCCGATGTAGCGGCCCACGCTGTCGCTGTTCACATCACCAAAGTAAATCACGTCGAACGCAGTGTACGTACGGTCCGAACGGCGGGAAATTGTCCATTCATATAATCCCATATACATCCAGTTATTATTTGTTGCTGTACTATTATCATAACCACTCATATTTAATGTCCATGCTTCTGGACTTGCTGCATATCCATAATCACTTACATACATTAATCCTATCTTTGCATCATATGTTGTGCTTTCTGCTGGATTCACTATTTCATTTTGATATCTGTCTGCACATTTGCAGTTCCTATATTTGCAAATGTATTTCCTCCTATTTTCCAGTTCGTTGTTGCTATCTTGCTTGACTAGTCACTTCCTAATGAATTTAAGTAATTTGTATTTAAATTTACTGTATTTAATTCACTTGTACTCCATGTATTTACGTCTGTTCCATTCCAGTAATATATTGGCACCGTCGATTGGTCTAAACTTCCTTTATAATAACTTGAATCTCCTCCAAATATTCCTGAATATGATTCATTATAAAAATCACCATCTGTTCCAAGTTGAGCACTAGTTGCATAATCAGCTTTGATTAACTTAACTTGTCCATTAAATACTCCAATTACTCTATATAGATTATCTGCTGGACATGTTGCTTCATCTGAACCAAAACATACATAGTTATTTGGATTCGCTCCTGCATATCTATAACTATTATCATTTGCTCCATTTGCTAAATCAGCATCATGATAATATATTCCATCTACACCATCTCCAGCCTCAGTATTTAACTCTGTTATGCAACTTGCCAAATTTCCACCATCAGGACATACATCTGCTAATGTTGTTGGTATTTTTTCTTCTTGAATTATCAAATTTGCACTAAATGACTTTCCTGTATTTGCATTTTGATCGGCATCTAAATTTGCAAATATTACTTCTACTTGCCATTCTTGTTCTTCTGTTCCAGTTGATACTATTTCATAATTATCTACTAAAGTTATTATTCCTGTAGATGTTGTTATATCAAATTATGTTACTCCCCCACTTGTTTTTCTTTCTAAGCCAGATATACTTTCTACTTCTGCTCCAGTTGGATCTGTTACTTTAAGTAGTAATTCTGCTTGTTCATCTTCTGTGGTATATTCAAAATCATTACTTTCGATATTTAAATACACATAATAATTTCTTGTTGCAGTATTCGTTGCATTATTTGCAGTTAGTATTGCTCTGGCATATGTTTCACCGCTTTTGTTGCCCATACCACTTCCAAAATCTTCCTCATTCGCCGTTATATTTATTGCTTCACCTATTTGGAATGATAAGTTATCTGTAGTATTAGTTGTAGCATTAATATCGATATTTCCAGAGCCGCCACTTTAAGCTGTGAAATAGGCATATGTTGCTTCAACTACTACTGCAATAAATGTTAATACTCCTAAGAATGATAATACTAACACCTTTTTTTCATTTGGCTTCTTTTCCATACAAAATATACACTCCTTCTAAAATTTATAATAACAGTATAACATGTTGCATTTACTTATTTTGTCGAATCCTCGTATACTATTAAATTATTTTTCTTGCTAGTTGTGGACTAGCATTACTATATTAGTTTTAGAAGAAATATTTCTAAAAGCCAATATATACTGTCAGGCTATACAAAGTTTTTTGTAAACAAAAAGAGAATTGTTACATTCTCCTTAATTCAAATATTTTTTGAAATTTCTAAATTCTGCGCTATCTTCCAAATCAGTCTTAGCTAAATCTTGTAATAAACTCTTTTGTTTTCTATCAAGTTTTGTTGGAATTATAATATTGACAACTGCATACATATTACCTCGCCCAAAAGAGTTTGGAGTTTTAATTCCTTTACCTTTAAGTTTTAACTTTGTATAGTTTTGCGTTCCTGGCTTAATATCCAAAATAACATTACCTGTAAGAGTTGGAATTTCTTTCTTACAACCTAATGCTGCATCCGTAATGGTTATTGGCACTTCCAAATAGATATCTGCTCCATCTCTTTCAAATAATGGGTGTTCCTTTATTTTAAATTCGATGAATACATCACCATTGGCACCACCATTTACACCTGCATTTCCTTTACCACTCAAACGTAATTGGAATCCTTCATCGACACCTTCTGGAATAGTAACTGTAAGAGTCTTTGTTTTATCGACAACACCTTTGCCACGACATTCATCACAAATAGTTTCAAATATCTTACCGGCCCCCCGGCAATCAGGACAAGTCTTTTGAGTTTGCATGTAACCAAATATCGTTTGTTGTTGTTCTAATACTCTTCCTGCACCACCACAAGTGCGACAAGTCTTTTCTCCAAAACCACCTTTACCATGGCAACGAGAACATTCTGCAGTTAAATCTAGTTTTATATCTTTTTCACAACCAAAAGCTGCTTCTTCAAAAGTTAGATTTAATACTACTCTTATATCTTTACCCCGACTTGCTCTAGTACTACTTCCACTTCTTCTTGAACCACCAAAGCCAAAGCCACCGAAAGCACCACCAAATAAATCATTTAAAATATCATCTAAATTAATGTCTCCCGGATCAAATCCACTAAAGCCACCAGAAGCACCACCACCATTTTGGAAAGCTGAATGGCCGAATTGATCATATTGACGTGTTTTATTTGGGTCAGATAAAACGGCATACGCTTCGCCAATTTCTTTAAACTTTTCTTCTGCTCCCGGTTCTTTATTTATATCTGGGTGATATTGTTTAGCCAACTTTCTAAATGCTCTTTTTATTTCTTCATCAGTTGCTGACTTACTAACACCTAATACTTCATAATAATCTTTTTTATTCATCTTGTTCACCTCCAGCAAGAGCAATATTACTTAACAATAATGAAGGAGATAATACATCTATTCTACTATGCGACATATCATTACCAACACTTATAACATTAGAAAGCAATTCAAAGATATTAGTAGATAAAACAATCATATCTACACCTTTAGTAATAACACCATTTTCAACTAAATAACCAGAAACTGGAATTGAAATATTGCCACTTTTAACATCAATACCTGAGTGTAATCCCATAGCCTCATCAATAATAATACCATTATCTAATTCTTTAATTAATTCATCATACGTATTATTACCACTTACTATATGCATATTAAATACTCCACTAGCATTACCAGTTTCACTCTCATTACTCTTAATAGCATATTCAATATTATTTAGTTTTTTTATAAATACACCATTATCAATAATTTTCTTCGTTGTTGTTTTAGTTCCTTCCGTATCAAAATACTTTCTATATATAGCAGACTCACTAAATGGTTCTTCAACTATACTTATTTTATCACTAAATACTTTCTTATTAAATTTATCAACTAATATTGATTCATTTTGCATAATATTCTTTGTATAAAACATCGATACAAAAGCCGCTAATATATCTGCTACAATGTTATTTTTTATAATTATATTATATCGATCTGTTTTTAAAGAAGTACTATTAAGTTTATACTTTAATCCTTCTAAAGAAGTAATAATCTCTTCTTTAAAACCATTAAAATCATAATTTTTAGCAAAATAAGTTATATAAGATACTTTACTTTTTTCTTTATAATTAACTGAAACACCTGCTGCAAATACATGATAATAATCACTACTTTTAAGATTGCTTGAAGCATTTTTTATCGTTATACTATTATTTGCATATTCATACTCTAATTCTAAGTTAGCAAGATTAGGATACTTATCTTTTAATTCATATAAATTTCTTAAATCTTTACTTACTTTATTATAATTAGTTACATCTTTATCTTTATTTAATTTAGAAATATTCCCTTTACTTAAATAATTTTTATTATCATTATCTTGTATATCTAATATTGTTTTAATATTAGATATTATTTTTTCAGGATTTTTTAAACTTTCAACTTCTAGCTTTACACATTTATTATCTTTAATTGCTTTAATTAAATAACTTTTGACCTTAGTTACTTGATAATGTTTTTCTTGCTTATTTAAAACTCCAATATCAACACTTTCTGTTTTACTTTCATTTATTTCTAAATCGATATTACTTTTTTTAGCAAGGTTTATAAGTTTATTGTGCACTTTGTTCACCTCCAACTAAGATGCTGCTTACTTTAATCGTCGGTTCTCCAACATTAACAGGAACACTACCACTAGTAGAACCACACATACCAGGTCCTAAAGCTAAGTCATTACTAATCATTTCGACATTTTGTAAAATTTCTTTAGTTGTTCCAATAAGACTAGCAGATTTCACACATTCTGCAATCTTGCCATCTCTTATCATATAAGCAAGATCACAGCCAAAGTTAAATTCTCCAGTCTCTGGACTAACTTGACCACCACCTAGTCTTTTAGCATAAAGTCCCAATTTAATACTTTTAATCATATCTTCAAATGAATCATTACCTGGAAGTAAATATGTGTTATTCATTCTTGAAGTTGGAGCAAACAAATATGATTCTCTTCGGCCGCTTCCCGTAACACTCATATTCATCTTCTTAGTATTAATTTCATCAACCAAATAGCCAACTAAAAGCCCATCTTTAATTAAAATGTTGCGTTTAGTTTCACAACCTTCATCATCAATTTTAGTGCTTCCCCATTCTCTATCAAGTGTTCCATCATCGACGATATTCACAATTTCTGATGCTACTTTTTTATTTAAGTCATGAGCCAAAACAGACATTCCATCAGCAACAGAAGTTGCTTCCATAGCGTGTCCACAAGCTTCATGGAATATTACTCCACCAAAACCAGGACCAATTACCACCGGCATAACTCCCCCAGGACATGGCTTAGCATATAATTTGTCTAACCCTTCCTTAACAAGTTCATCGATTACTTCATCATAATTGATACTATCGAGAATATCTGCACTACTAGATAAGCCTTTACTATAATAAATATTTGCTAACTTATCGTCATCTTTAAAATTGATAATTATAAATATTCTACTTCTAATCCTATTTTCATATTTATATAATCCCGTTTGATTAGCAATAGTTACATCTTGCAGCGTACTTGCAAACCTTATGTTAACTTGACTAATCCTCTTATCCTTCGGCCAAATTTTAGCATCAATACTAGCAAGTTTTGCTTTAATATCTGCATCAGTATAATGAGTATTAGTATCATTTATATATTTTTTTAATCTATTAAGTTTAATATTCTTATACTTTACTTCACTATCTATATTTTTAGTTAAATTACTAATTACATCCTTAATCCCTTTACTAGAAAAATCATTAGTAGCACCATAATATTCTTGATTATCTAAAGCAATTCTTAATCCTAAACCATTACTTTCATTAATAGTTAAAACATCTAACTTTTTATCAATATAATTAAATACTTTAGTACTATTACTTTCTAAAAAGACTTCAGCAAAATCCGCACCCGTAGTAACTAACTCATTAAGAATTGTCTCTATTCTTTCTCTTTTCATATATCTCCTAACCAAGTAAAGAGAGAGTTAAGCTCTCTCTTCCTTAATAAATTATATTAATTATTTTTCTTCATAAGTAGCATCTTCTACTTTTTCATGATCATCATCATTACTATTATTATCACTAGATGCTTCATTTTCTTTTGCTTCTTTAGCAGCTTGTTCATATACTTTACCTGCTAAATCCATAGCAACTTTATTAAGTTCTTCAGTTTTCTTCTTGATTTCATCAATATCAGTTCCTTCAAGAGCCTTCTTAACTTCTTCAATCAATCCTTCAGCTTTTTCTTTATCTTTCTTATCTACTTTATCTCCTAAATCAGATAAGGCCTTTTCACAAGCAAATACACTTGAGTCAGCTTCATTTCTAATTTCCGCTTCTTGTTTACGTTTTTCATCGGCTTCTTTATTAGCTTCTGCTTCTTTAACCATCTTATCAATTTCTTCATCAGATAAGTTAGTTGAAGATGTAATTGTAATTGATTGTTCTTTATTTGTACCTAAATCTTTAGCAGTTACATTGACAATACCATTTGCATCGATATCGAATTTAACTTCAATTTGAGGTACACCTCTTCTTGCTGGTGGAATATTTGTAAGTTGGAAGTTTCCAAGTGTTTTATTATCACTAGCCATTGGTCTTTCACCTTGTAATACATGAATATCAACAGCAGGTTGGTTATCTACAGCAGTAGAAAACACTTGTGATTTACTTGTAGGAATTGTCGTATTTCTTGGAATTAAGACAGTCATAACATTACCAAGAGTTTCAAGTCCAAGTGATAATGGTGTAACATCTAGTAATACGATATCATCAACTTCACCAGTTAAAACACCACCTTGAATTGCAGCACCCATAGCTACAACTTCATCTGGATTAACACTCTTATTTGGTTCTTGACCTAATTCTTTCTTAACTAATTCTTGAATATAAGGAATACGTGTAGAACCACCAACTAAGATTACTTTATCGATATCTTTAGCTTTTAATTTAGCATCTTTCAAGGCATTTCTTACTGGTTCAAGTGTTGAATCGAACAAATCACGACATAAATCTTCAAATTTAGCCTTAGATAATGTTACATCCATATGAACTGGGCCATCATCATTTTGAGCAATGAATGGTAAACTTATAGATGCATTAGTTGTACTTGATAAGTCTTTCTTAGCCTTTTCAGCAGCATCTTTAATTCTTTGCATTGCCATCTTATCATTAGATAAATCTATACCATTTTCTTTCTTAAATTCTGCAACTAAATATTCAACAATACGTTCATCAAAGTCATCTCCACCTAGTTTATTATTACCACTAGTTGCTTTAACTTCGAATACTCCATCCCCTAGTTCAAGAATAGATACATCGAATGTACCACCACCAAGGTCATATACTAAAATAGTTTGCAATTTATCTTGTTTATCAAGTCCATAAGCAAGTGCTGCTGCTGTTGGTTCGTTGATAATTCTTTCAACTTCTAATCCCGCAATCTTACCAGCATTCTTTGTTGCTTGTCTTTGAGCATCATTGAAGTATGCAGGAACAGTAATAACTGCTTTAGTTACTTTTTCTCCTAGATAACTTTCTGCATCGCTTTTTAATTTAGCCAAAATCTTCGCACTAATTTCTTCTGGTGTCCACTTCTTACCATTAGCTTCAACCTTTTCACTAGTACCCATTTTTCTCTTAATTGAAGCAATTGTATTCTTAACATTTGTTACTGCTTGTCTTTTTGCTACTTCTCCAACTAATTCTTCATCACCTTTAAAAGCTACTACTGATGGAGTTGTTCTATTTCCTTCAGCATTGGGAATAACTTTTGGTTCTCCCCCTTCTAGAACTGCTACACATGAGTTAGTAGTTCCTAAGTCAATACCTATTATTTTACTCATAATTAATCATCCTTTCTTATATTTGGCAATTTACTTGCCCACTCATAGAGTATTTTATTATATTTTTTTATTTCTTCATTTATCGATGGTATATTTCTTCTTTTTAAGTTTTTATCATAATATTCAATATTATGTCTTAAACAATCACCATCTTCTAATTTAAATCCTTCCGGAATACTTGCAAATTCATATTTATCTTTAAATAACACATAAATTGAAGTTCCACAAACCTCCGTCCAATAATCAAAAGAATCATCTCTTGTTTCTTTGATTATTGCCCGCGGGTCATTCTTAAATTCATCTAAATATGTAATATCGACTTCATCGACATCGACGAAACGAATATTGTGATGGCCTTCACAACTAGACTTAGTAATATACCCCTTTTTATTTAAAACACATATAGTCTTAGCTATTCCTCTATCTACTGGAATATAATTTTTAGGATTATCACATATTTCCCAAGTATCTGTATCAATATACTTCGTATTATCCATTATTCATTAACCTTTACCATCGCAACCCGAATAACTTTATCTTTATATGTATATCCTTTTTGCAGCACTTCCAACACGACATTTGCCGGTAGGTTTTCATCTTTTTCTGTTAGAACAGCTTCCATCTTATTAGGGTCAAATTCTAATCCTTGACAATCTATAACTTTAACTTCCATGCCATCTAAGATATTAAGTAAATTCGTATAAATCATCTTAAATCCACTCAAGAACTTAGATAATTCATCAGTTAAATCGCGATCATCAAGACTAATTGCTCTTTCAAAATTATCGACGATAGCTAACAACTTAACGACTAGTTCTTCACCATCATACTTATAGATATTACTAATTTCTTCTTCATATCTTCTTCGCATATTTTGCATTTCTGCATTGATTCTTAAAACTTTTTCGTTAAGCACTATATTTTCTTCTCTTAACTTTTTTTCTATTTCACTATCCTTACTAACTTTTTTCTTTTCCGGTTTCTTCTTTTCTTTTACATTTTTAACCTTGACTTTTTCTTCAGTTTTTTCCATCTTTTTCCTTTCTGCTATCTAACTTTTCATCAACATATTCGAGTAAGCTTACAATCCGTCCATAATCCATTCTCTTAGGGCCAATCACCGCAATTGTACCATCTTCCCCATTAATATGATATTTCTTTCGAATAATTGTCACATTAGGGTCAAATTCTGATTCATCACCAATATAAATTTTAATTTCATTTTCATCGTCATCATGTGACTTACTAACTTTTTCAATGAAATCGATATCTTCTAGTTTATTAGCTAGTCTCTTAAGTTCAGCAACATCATTATATTCCGGTTGTTCAAATATCTTTGTTCTCCCCGTTACATGTATATTACTATTATTACTTACGAAATCATTAAAAGCATCATAGAATATATTATATACTGTTTCATATTGTCTAATCTGTCTTTTAATAATTGGTTTAACATCAGTTTCTAGCCTTGCACTAACTTCATTAATTGGTGTCCCCACTAGCATTTTATTAATAAGTTCACTTGTTTTAATGACTTCATTAATATTAATGTTACTAGGAAGGTTAAATATCTTATTTTCGACATTTCCCTTATCAGTACATACAACTGCCACTACTTGTGAATCACTAAGAGCAATAATATTAACTTGTAACAAATTATTATCAGCGCTGCTCTTACCTAAAACAACACTTGTATAATTAGTTATATCACTAATTATTTCCATGCATTTAGTTATTGCATCACTAAGTTCTAATTCATTATTAGCAAAAATACTCTGTAGTTTTAACATATCACTACCAGTAATCTTTTCTGCTTCCATCAAATGTTCGATGTAATAGCGATATCCTGCTTCACTCGGTACTCTACCTGACGATATATGATTCTTTTCAATATATCCCAAATCTTCTAAAACCGCCATTTCATTTCTAATTGTTGCACTAGAACAATCAAATTTAGAACATAGTGCTTTAGATCCGACCGGTTTAGCAGTCTTAATGTAAACTTCAACAATTTCTTTTAACAGATTATTTCTTCTTTCGTCCATAATCTTACCTCTTTAGCACTTGCTTTATCACAGTGCTAAATACATTATAATATTATGCTTAGCACTTGTCAATATATAACTGCTAATTTTTGAAAAATTTGACAAACTATCTCCAAAATGTTAAAATAACACCCAAAAAAGGGGGATATCATGAAAAAGAAACATGAATATTTTTTAGAAGTTCCAGCACAAAAAGTCAATGGAACTACTTTTGTTGATGCTAATTTTTTAATTCGTCTTCTAGACTTTAGTAAAGAATTAGAAAAAAGTATCACTTCTGCATCTTTTAAAGAAGAAGTAAGAAGAATATGGAGCGACTGTCTAGCCCATGGCCCAAGACCTTGGGAAAACAAAGATAACATTATTGGAGAAGCCTTAATGGTCGACTACCCATTTGATAAAGAAAAATTAGCTAGTCATGCCGAAGAAATATATAATCTTATTTCTTTAGTTCACACCGCAACAACTTATGAAGAATTAAAATTTTTAGACAATGGCAAAAAATGGAGTGAACTCCGCCAACCAGTAAGTTTCCTAATGGCCCTAGGCAATGCTCTAAAACTAATTGACTTCAAAAACGACCGAACAACTTGGAGTGAAGAAGAAAGCAAGAATCCAGAAATCACATTTACACTAAAATAAGCCGCAGATTGCGACTTATTTTTTGTTTGTTGATAACTCGGCGGCCTCCGGGCGGAGACTGCCGCCAGCGGAGGCTTAAAGGTTCTCACACTGCTAAAGTATATGGATCACTTAAAGTTCCGCTTCCTCCATTAAGTTCTACATTAGATTCTAGATAAAAGACTGGCCTAGCGGCATACACGTTGTGCGCGTTGCTGCCGGGCAAGTTGCCGCTGCCGGTCACATAAAACACGAGGTTACTGCTCACCGAAATCGGAGTTATTGTCCATTCAAAAAGCCCCATATACATCCAATTGTTTGAGGTTATTGTTGAATTATTATAACCATTTAAGTTTGTCACCCACGCATCAGGACTTGCTGCATATCCATAATCACTTGGATACATTAATCCTATTTCATCACTATATGTTGTTGAATTACTTCCATATCCCGCATTATTTCTTTCTCCATCATAAAATGCTTTTGCTGTATTACTATTTGATGTCATTCCTCCTAGATGCCATGTTGTTTCTGCTATTAAGTTTTGCCATGTTGCACCTAAATAATTCCAATAATTGGTATTTAGATTTATTTTATTAAATTCACTTGTTGTCCAGTTATTTGATCCAACACTACTTACACTTGTATCATAATTCCATCTATATCCTGCTATTGTACTAGTATCCATACTTCCTTTATAACTTGAAGTTGGATATGAATACGTACCATAATAATCTCTTCCATCCGTTCCTAACATATCACTTGTTGTATAATCAGCCTTTATTAATTTTACCTTTCCATCAAATACACCGATGATTCTATATAGGTTTTCTGTTGGGCAGGTTCCTTCATTGCTACCAAAACATACATAATTATTTGGATTGGCTCCGGCATAGCGATATGAATTATCACCTGAATCAAGGATTACTTTTTCCATAGTTCCACTACCAACATTAATCATTAAAACGGCGGAATCTACCGTAATTGCTGCATGTCCATTACATGATTCTTGCGATACTGGAGTATTATTATTCATATCTGTATATACAGTTGCTCCACTAGTTGTCACACAAGTTCCATTGTTCCATGTTACCTCTTCAATCACTCCTTGTTCTAAACCACCAGTAATTACTGATGCATCATAATACATTCCAGCAAATGAATAAACTGTACTACAATTTTCTGCACTAGTCGAGATTCCGCTTGGAAATGATGATACTTGGTTGCCTTCAAACATACAATATTCATTTTCACTAGTATATGTACCATTATGATAATATAATCCATTTGTTTCTGGATTTTCTTCGTTATATAACCTTGCTATATCACATGCCATTGTGCCTGGCTCACATATTTCATGATAATTTGTTACATCTTTACAGTAAATGTCCAATCTTGTACTGTTGCATCTGTACTTGAATTTGATGTTATTTCATATAAACTTGCTATGTTAATTAAACCAGATGCTGTTGTTATATCAAAACCTTTGGTAATAGTTCCATCAGCATTTTCTGCTTCTACATATTTTAAATCACTATTCGCTAGTTTTGTAACAGGATTTCCTTCTGGATCTGTTATAGTAAGTACTATTTCTGATTTATTATATTCTGTTGTATATGTATAATCATTAGACTTAATATTAAAGTATACATAATAATCATATGTTGCTGTTTCATCAGTTGAATTAGCAAGTAATGTTGCTGTACCAACTGCAGTATCAGATAAACCTCCACCGCCTTCAGTTACATTAAATTGGGTTGGATTTAAACTTATATCTTTATCTACACTAAATTGTAAATTGTCTGTTGTATCAGCAGTAACATTAGCATTACCTATTGCTCCATCTGATATTTGCCCTACAACATATGCTAATGTTACTCCAATGAACACTACTAGAACACTAACAATTATAATTAATCTTTTCTTCTTATCATCTAATTCTTTAAACTTTAACATAAAATAAACCTCCAACTAAAGTATAACAAATAAAAATTACAAATTATGCCGAACGATGTCTAAACCTAAAAAGTTGAATGACGCCCCTAGGCTATATAAATATTATAGAAAAAATATTTTTAAAAATCAATATGCAAATTTTGTCTAAGATTTATTTTATATTAAAAAAAGAAGAACTAATTCTTCTCTAAATTTTCAATAGCTTTTAATATACCAATCTTACCATACTCATATGTAAGACTCCCCTGTAAATAAGCGACATATGGTGGACGTATTGGCCCATCACAAGATAATTCAATTGATGATCCTTGCGTAAATGAACCAGATGCCATGATAATTTTATCATCATATCCGGGCATATCTGATGGTTCTGCTAAGGCATTAGCATCAATTGCACTACCTTTTTGAATGCCTTGAACAAATTTAATTAATTTATCCGGATTATTAAAAGTAATTGTTTGGACAATATCAGCTCTTTCTTCATTCCACTTTGGACTTACTTCATAACCTAATTGTTCAAGTAAAAATGATGCTAGAACTACTGTTTTTAAACTATTTGCCACAACTGAGGGAGCCATATAAAGACCTTGAAAAAAACTTTTGTTAGCTCCAAGAGAGGGACCAACTTCTTTGGCCTCACCTGCCACATTTAATCTTTCGCTACATAGATGAATTAAATCTTTTCTTCCAACGATATAAGCTCCATTCGAAGCAATACCTCCCCCTAAATTTTTAATAAGAGAGCCTACACAAATATCAGCCCCAACTTCTATTGGTTCTTTTGTAGATACAAACTCACAATAACAATTATCTACCATAATAATTACATCACTATTTACTTCTCTTAATAATTTAATTACTTTTTCTAACTTTTCTATGCTAATACTTTTTCTTAAAGAATAACCAATAGATCGTTGTATTTCTATTACTTTAATATCCTTTTTAATAACTCTTTCCTTAATTAATTCATAATTAAAATCATTATCGTTTAAATCAATTTGTTCATAATTAATACCAAATGCTTTTAAACTACTAGCATTATCATTAAAGCCAATTACTGAATCTAGGGTATCATATGGTTTACCAGTAATAGATAAAAGAACATCCCCAGGTCTTAAAAGAGCAAAAAAAGTAGTACTTAAAGCATGAGTTCCTGAAATAAATTGATTTCTTACTAATGCATCTTCGGCCTTAAATATATGGGCATACACTCTTTCTAAAGTATCTCTTCCAATATCCCCATAACCATAACCCGTTGTCATATTAAAATGTGTTTAATTTAAATTTTCAGACCAAACAGCATCTAGTATTTTTTACTATTAAAATAAGCTACTTCATCTATTTTTTTTAGCATTGGTTCAATAACTTTTTCTGCTTCACTTAAATCAAACACTCTTACCACCATCCACTCTAATTACTGTATCGTTTATGTAACTTGCATCATCACTTGCTAAAAAATAGACAACTTTAGCAATTTCCTCTGGATCTGCAAATCTTTTTAAAAGTATTTTATCTTCTTCCTTACTTCTAAAGTCTGGATTTAATTCCCTAGTCATATCGGTATTAATCCACCCCGGAGCCACAGCATTAACCCTTATATCTGGAGCTAACACTTTAGCAAAGTCATGTGTTAAAGCAATAACTCCTGCTTTAGATGCATCATAATCAATCGACTCAATATAACCAGTATCAATACCATTAGTACTAGAAACATTGATGATTGCTCCCTTATCAAATAAATCTAGAGAATATTTTGTCACCAAATAAGTTCCCACTAAATTGACATCTAAAACACTTCTAAATTCTCTAGCATCTTTACTTATTAAATCATTATCTAAAGCAATACTAGCATTATTAACTAATACACCTATTTTAGAAGAAAAATCAATTACTTTTTGAAACATATTTTTTACTTCATTTTCTAAAGATATATCAGCCCTAACCAATAATACATCAATATTAAAACTACTTTCTAACTCATCTTTTAGCTTCTTTGCTAAAATACTAGATTCTTTATAATTGATAATAACATCATAACCATTCTTTGCAAAAATTCTTGCAATACTTGCCCCAAGACCTCTGGCCCCACCAGTAACTAAAACTGTCTTTTTCATCAAACCACCATCAATAATATAACATTTTTTAAATTCAAAAAAAAGAATAACTTTCGTTATTCACTAATAATTACACCATTTTCATCAAATCGATAATGGGGAATTTGAAATTCATCTTTTTTTGGCTCTTCTTTTA
>CALVVJ010000004.1 GCA_944363835.1 uncultured Bacilli bacterium
TAGGAATATCTATTCCTAATTCAGTACTTATATCATGCATAGTTTTTAAAAATATATATCTACTTATTATTGAAGCACAAGCAACACTTAAACATTGTTCTTCAGCTTTCGGTGTAAATGTAATATTTACAACTTTATCTTTGACATCACTTAAATATCCATAGTAATTCTTAGGCGGCGTGAATTGATCAACAACGATTTTTTCGTACGGCAAATTTTTATTTACCATATTTAGTAATACTTTATTGTGAAGTATTGCTTTAATTTTGTTCATATTAATATTTTGTTTATGAAATTTATTGTAATCGGGATTATTAAGAATATAACTGGAGTAGGGGATCTTTTCCATTATTTTTGGAGCTATTTTTTTTATTACATCATCTGTAATTTTTTTAGAGTCAGTTACCTTTAATTCATCTAAAAATGAAATATTTTCTTTGCTTACAAATGTAGCAGTAACTACAATTGGGCCAAAATAGTCTCCAGTTCCAACTTCATCTGAACCAATAGTATTGTAATTATCAAATTTACGATATTTATTTGTTTTTTCTTTTGAATCCTTCTTTTCTTTGCCAGTTTTTATATCGATAATTCGATTATTAAGCTTTCGTTCTAAATCAATCCAGATATTAGCATCAATATCAGCACTTATACCTTGAAACATTACTTTGCCAGATTCATAAAGAGTTATAATTGTATCAGCTTCCGTTGCTTGAAATACAGCATAAGGAGGAGTTTTATCTCTTCTTAAATCATTATAATATTTAATCATTTTTTCTTTAACGTTATCACTAACTTTAAATACAATTGTCATAATTTTTACCTCGCTTAGTTAATTTTAACATATTTTGCTTTATTTTTCATCATAATTATAATATAATTAAAATAAGGAGACGTTAGTATGAATGTAATTGATATCATTAGTATTATAATAATTTTATTATTTGGGGTAATAGGGTTAAGAAAAGGGGTTATCAAAAGTTTAGTTCAATTAATAGGTACTTGTGCTGTTATTGTTTTAGCCTTTGTTTTTAAAGATGTTTTAGCCAATTTCTTGATGGAACATTTACCTTTTTATAATTTTGGAGGAATCTTTGAAGGCATTACTGCAATAAATGTTTTAATTTATGAACTTATTTCCTTTGTAGTTATTTATATATTATTATATTGTGTTTTAAGTATCATTATTAATTTAGCAGGAATAGTTGAAAAACTTCTAGAAATTACCGTTATTTTAGCAATACCATCTAAAATAATGGGAGGAATTGTAGGCTTAATTGAAGGTGTTATCATGGCTTTTATGTTAACATTCATCTTTTTCCATATTCCTGCAACTGAATCTATGGTAGCTGAGTCTAAATTTTCTATTGTTCTTTTAGAAAGGACTCCAATTATTGGTTCTCTTGCTTCAAGTAGTACAAAAGCCCTAGAAGAAATTGATGAAATATTAAAAGAAATGGAAGATAATGAAAATAGAGAAGATGTTAATTTCCGTGTCTTGCATGTTTTAGTTTCTTATAATATAATATCTAAAGAAGATGCCCAAAAATTAATCGATGCTGACAAGATTGCATTTACGGGTACTGTGGTAATATAGGAGGAAAATATGGTAAAACATTTGACAAATACTGATGACTTTTCATCACTTATTTCTGAAAATAAAATTTTAGTAGACTTCTACGCCGACTGGTGTGGTCCATGCAAAATGCTTGCACCAGTTTTGGATAGTATTACAGAAATAGATGTTTTAAAAATAAATGTTGATGAATTTCCAGATTTGGCAGCTAAATATGGCGTAATGAGTATTCCAACTTTAATTTTATTTGAAAATGGGCAAGAAACCAAGAAAGGAATAGGTTTTAAAAACTTAGATGAAATAAAAAAAATGATCAGTTAATGGTCATTTTTTTATTGCTGCACTACCAGCATTACCATAAGCTCTGGAAAGTGGTCCAGCCCCTAATTTAATGCCTCCAAAATATCTAACTACAACGAGCATTTTGTTGTTCAAATTATTTTTTTCTAAAATGTTGAAAAGAGGTAACCCCGCTGTTCCGCTAGGCTCTTTATCATCACTCTTACCAGCGGTATTATCAAATTTATAAGCGTAAACAATATGTTTCGCTTTTTTATGTTCTTTTCTTAAATCTTCTAATATCATTTTTACTTCATCAATATTATCAATTTGATAATAATAACTGATGAATTTAGATTTTTTAATTTCAATTTGGGAAGAATTTATTAAATTCATGCAATCACCAGCAATATTATATCGTAAAAACAACTTATTTTGTAGTATAATATTAAAAGGTGGGATATAATGCTTAGAGAAAAATTAAAAACAATTCCGCATTTACCAGGATCTTACCAAATGCGAAATATAAACAATACAATTATTTATGTTGGTAAAGCTAAAGATTTATATAAGAGAGTCAATAGCTATTTTAAAGGCACAGTAACAGGTAAAACTGCGAAGATGGTTAGTGAAGTTGTCGATTTTACATATATTACCACAACTACTGAACAAGAAGCCTTTATTTTAGAAATCAATTTAATTAAAGAATATAACCCTAAATATAATATTTTACTTAAAGATGATAAAAGTTACCCTTATATTGAATATATTAGTAAACCTTATCCTCGTTTAAAAGTATCAAGATACTTAAATATTCGTAAAAAAGATAAAAAAATGTTATTTGGGCCATATCCTAATGCCTATGCTGCTAGAAAAATAGTGGGATTGATAAATAGACTTTATCCATTAAAAAAATGTGAGGGTATGCCAAAACACGTTTGTTTGTACTATCATATCGGTGAATGTTTAGGTTATTGTGAAAAACACGTAGATCAAGAAAAATTAACGCAAATGGAACAAGAAATTTTAGACTTCCTTAAAGGAAATGATAAAATACTTATCGATAAAATCATGGAAAAAATCAACACTTTTAGTGAAAATCTCAATTATGAAGCCGCTTTAGATTTAAAAAAAGAACTTCAGTACATCGAAGTTGTTTTAGATAAGCAAAAAGTCGAATTACATGACTATATCAATCGGGATGCTATTGGATTTTATTATGACGAAGGTATTATTTCTGTTCAAATTCTTTTTATTCGTAATGGTAAAATCGTCGGTGGTAATAATGACAAATTTTATATGATTAGTGATGTATATGACGAGATAAACTCTTATATTTTAAATTTTTATACTAAGCATGAAATCCCTAAAGAAATCTTGTTAGATGAAGGCTTAAATGCTGAAGTAATAGGTAATATTTTAGAAACAAGAGCTTTAATACCTCAGAAGGGCAATAAGAAAAACCTTATTAATATGGCTAAAGAAAACGCCAAAATAAGTTTAGAACAAGAAGTAACAATTATTCGAAATGACGAAAAGAGAACTGTCGGGGCCAACGAAAGTCTAAGAACTATCCTTAATTTACCAGTTTTAGATCGAATCGATGCTTTCGATAACTCCAATCTTTTTGGTTCTTACTCGGTAAGTGGAATGATTGTTTTTAAAGCTGGTAAACCATGTCGCAAAGAATATCGTAAATATAAGGTTAGCGTTGATAAAAACGATGATTACAATACGATGAAAGAGGTGATTTATCGCCGTTATTATCGAGCAATGGTTGATAAAACAGAAATGCCTGATTTAATAATCGTCGATGGTGGTGAAAATCAAATCCGAGCTTGTAAAGACATTTTGGATGCCTTACGATTAAATATCAAAGTTTGTGGTTTAAAAAAAGATGACCATCACCGTACTAATGAACTAATCGATGGTGACACTCTCGAAGTAATAAGCATCCCTAGAGACAGTGATATTTTCCATTATTTAACTCGTATTCAAGATGAAGTGCACCGCTTTACAATCACCTATCATAAAACTTTGCGTGACAAAGGAAGTATCTCTAGCATCCTAGATAACATCTCAGGTATTGGCAAAATCCGTAAGAAAGAACTTATAAAAAAATATGGCAGTATAAAAAAAATGGCGGAAGCATCTGTTAGTGAATTAAGCACGATAATCCCTCCAGCAGTTGCTGCTGACTTGCATAAATATTTACAAGAAAGGAATGAAAAAGATGGGGAAATTAATTAGTTTAGAAAAAGATCCTAATATCAAAATATCTAACTCTTTAGAATACTTTTTAGATCCTGATTTCATTTATATCCCCGCTGAAAATATCCAAGTCCATCAAAATGAATTTGTCTACAAAAATATGCCTGTATGTAAAAACTATTGCTCTAGTATTTCAGGTATTGCCTACGGTTTAAAAAAAAGATTATTTCATAATGGCGTAAAAGATAGTTTAGTTATTGCTAATGATTTTCGGGAATTAGAAAATACCCCAACTAAAAAAAGAAGCAAAGTAACCATTAAAAATATATTAAGTGTTTTAAATATTAATAACAAGACCTTATTAGAAAAATTTAAAAGTCAAAATAAATTTGATAATATAGTTATTACAGCAATTAATGATGAACCTTACGTATACAATCATATCTTTATTCTAAAAGAAAACATCACAGACCTTCTAGAACTGCTAGATGAACTTAGTCTCATCTATAAAACTAATCATAATTATTTAATAGTTAAAAATATTGACACTACAATTATTAATGATTGTCTAAATGTTATTGGAACATACCCAAATATCGAACTTACTTTAGTAAATGATGAATACTTACTAGAAAGAGAAGAATTTATTTTTAGCAAATTACAAATAAATAACAATACTTTATACCTAACTACTCAAGAATTGCTTGAATTAAACAATTATTTACTAAACAAAGATAATACAACGACATTATTAACTATCTCCGGTAACGCTTTAAAAGAAAATAAAACTATTCGGGTAAAAAAATATACTTTATTAAAAGATATATTGACTAAATATTTTGAATTGTTAACCGATGAATACGTTGTAATAGTCAATGGTTTAATGCAAGGGTATTCTATCAAAGACACAACCAATCTAGTAATCGATGATCAAATAACAGCTATAAATATAATGAAACCATTCAAAAATCCAGAAGCACAATGTATTAACTGTGGCCAGTGTTTAGAAATATGCCCCAAAGGTGTCAACCATTTAACTGGTAAAAATATTGCTAAATGTATCAACTGTGGTTTATGTACCTATATTTGTCCTGGTTTTGTCAATTTAAAAAATAAAATAAAGGAGTATAAAAATGACCAATACTAGTATTGTATTCCATAATAAAGAAAGTATTAAAAAAATAGTAATTAGGTATCTCGTATGTCTTATTCCTTTAATAATCTATGGTATATATAAAAATGGTTTTCTTTTATATACTAGAGATTTAATTTTTTTTCTTTCAATATTTAAAATCATTTATCTTTTAATTATCAGTTTAATAGTTTATATAGTTATTGATAAGTTGCTATTTAAAAAAAGAGAATTTTGGAGCATGGACTTATTGTTTTTACTAATAATCCCTTTATTTATACCTCCGAATATTAATATTCTTCTTTATAGCATAGTTTTGTTTGTTTCTTTTTTCCTATCAAACATATTAGAAAAAAAGTTTAAATTTAACAAAATAGCTTTTTGCAAGTTAGTAATTATTGCTGCAATTGTAATATTTAGTAATTATACTTATCAAAATGTTGCTGAAGAAATGCATATATATTCTCTTAATTACTGGGATTATCTCTGGGGACGCTATAGTGGGGGAATTGCTTCAACTAATATCATCTTTGGTATATTTATTTTACTTATTTTGTCAACTTTTAAAAGTTATAAAAAGATAATTGCCATTAGTAGTTTATTAGCTTTTATTATTTTATCTTTTCTTTTAAGTGGTTTTGATAGCATGGTTTTTATTTCTAGTAGTGCTATCCTAGGTTTTATTTTATTATCGATAGATTCACTAAGTACTCCTCATACCAAAAGAGCTATGCTTTTATACGGTATAATTAGTGGAATTATAACTTCTTTTTTAACAATTTATGTAAATAGCAACGAAGGTGTATTTATTAGCACATTATTTTTAAGTTTTTTCAGTTCAACACTTGATAAAATCGTCGAAAGATGGTAAAATAATGACGATTTTTATAAAAGACACCAAATATGTAATTGATGCTAGCATGAAAATATAGGTAGAGGGGAAGATATGGCATATATTAAAGATGAAGAGCTTAATGCTATTCGCGAGCAAGCAGATATAGTTGATATTATTTCGGATTATTTATCTTTAAAACAACGAGGCAAAAACTTTTTAGCAGTTTGTCCTTTTCATGATGACCATTCTCCTAGTTTAGTAGTATCACGGGAACGCCAGATGTTTAATTGCTTTACTTGTAGAACCGGTGGTAATGTTTTTACTTTCATTATGAAATATGAAAATGTCAGTTTTGTTGAAGCTGTTAAAATCGTCGCTGATAAAATAGGTTATAATTTGAATATTAGTGATTATACTGATTATACTACTGCTAATAAAGAAGACTATGATATTATGGAATTTGCTAAAAAATTCTACTTAAATAATATATTTACCGAAAAAGGTATTGCAGCAAGGAAGTATTTACAAAATCGGGGAATCGATGAAAGTATTATAAGGGAATTTAATATTGGGTTATCTTTAGATGGGAAAGATACATTATATAAATTGTTAAATAACAAAAAGTATAATTCTGATAAAATCGCCGATTTAGGGCTTATTAATAAAGTTGGTTTAGATATCTATGATACGTTTTCCAATCGAATAATGATTCCCATTGAAGATTTAAAGGGACAAGTTGTAGGTTTCACCGGACGTATTTATAATGGTGAGAAAGATACTGCTAAATATATGAATACTAAAGAAACAGAAATATTTAAAAAAGGACATATTTTATTCAATTACCACAATGCTCGGCCTAACATTAGGGAAGAAAAATGTGTCATTGTTGTCGAAGGTAATATGGATGCCATTAAACTTAGTGCTAGTGGTATTAAAAATGTTGTTGCCTTGATGGGAGTAGCCTTATCTAAAGAACAGATAGATGTCTTAAAGAAACTAAAAGTTCCCATTATCCTGATGCTCGATAACGATCAAGCAGGTTTAGATGCTACTGTCAAAAATGGCGATGAACTGCAAAAATATAATCTAGATATTCGGGTGGTAAGACTAACTGATGCTAAAGACCCAGATGAATATATTCGTTTAAAAGGTGTTGATGCTCTAAAAGACAATATCAAGCATGCTATAAAATATATCGATTTTAAATTAGAATATTTAAAAAATAATAAAAATTTAAACAACATGGAAGACTTAATTTTATATGTTCGTGAAGTAATTTCTAGTTTAAATAGCACAGATGACTTGACAAAAGAGCTAGTTATATCTAAAATAAGCAAAGATTATGAAATTGATGCCGAAATACTAAAGCAAGAGTTAAATAATAGTGTACCGGAGAAAGAAACTAATATTAAGTCGCCGGAAGCTCCAAGAGCACCTAAACCAAAGCCTAGTAAATATAAAAGTGCGGCAAGTAAAATTTTGTTTTCGATGATGTGTGATCCAACTTACATAAGTATATATAAAAATCGCTTGGGATATTTTAAAGAAAAAAAAGAAAGAATGTTAGCTAGTGAAATAGTTTACTATAATACAGTCCATAATAATATAAACATTGCTGATTTTTTAACCTTTTTAATACCTCAAGAGGAATTATATAATTATGTTAATGAAATAATTAGTGAAAATAATTATACTGTTGTTTCGCTTGAAGAGTTTAATAGTTGTGTAGATGTAGTGTTAAAAATACTAAAAAAAGATGAAATAGAAACATTAAAAAACAAAATCAAGCAAGAGTTGGATGTCAATAAAAAAGTTGAGCTAATAGCAAAACTTACGGAATTAAAAAAGGAAGTGTGAAATATGAACGAAATTAAAACATTAGAAGAAAGAGAAAATAATTTAATTGTTAAAGGTAAAGAAAAAGGTTTTATTACTTATGAAGAATTAGCAGAAGAATTAAAGGGATTAGAAATTGATTCTGACGCTTTGGATAATTTATACAATAAATTAGTTGAAAATAAAATCGAAGTAGTTGCTGAAGCTGATGTCGATTCTAGCAATGGGGAAACCAAACTTAAACCCAAAGAAGAAACTGATGAAATAATTTTAAATGATGAAGACATTACTAAAGACATCAATATAAATGATCCAGTTCGGATGTATTTAAAAGAAATAGGACGAATTTCTCTTCTTTCTAGTACTGAAGAAATGGAAATTTCCCAAAGAGTTGCTGAAGGGGATGAAGAAGCCAAAAGAATTCTTGCAGAATCTAACCTTCGTTTGGTTGTAAGTATTGCCAAAAGATATGTTGGTCGTGGTTTACTATTCCTTGATTTAATTCAAGAAGGTAACATAGGTCTTATGAAAGCTGTTGAAAAATTTGACTATGACAAAGGTTATAAATTCTCAACTTATGCAACATGGTGGATTCGTCAAGCAATAACTAGAGCCTTAGCAGATCAAGCAAGAACCATTCGTGTTCCTGTTCATATGGTTGAAACAATCAATAAAATGTCTCGTGTTCAAAGACAACTTACTCTTGAACTAAATCGTGAACCTAGTGAAGAAGAAATTGCTAAAAAAATGGGTGTTGGTATTGAAAAAGTTCGAGAAGTATTAAAAATTAGTCAAGAACCAGTGTCTTTAGAAACCCCAATAGGGGAAGAAGAAGACTCACATCTAGGGGATTTCTTGAAAGATGAATCGAGTCTATCTCCAGAAGAATATACGGAAAACGAAATCTTAAAAGAAGAAATAAAAGAAGTGCTTATGTCATTGCAAGCAAGAGAACAAGAAGTATTAGAGTTGCGTTTTGGTCTTATTGATGGAACTTGTCACACTCTTGAAGAAGTAGGCAAAAAATTTAATGTAACTCGTGAAAGAATAAGACAAATTGAAGCTAAAGCATTAAGAAAATTACGTCATCCATCAAGAGCCAAAAAACTAAGAGACTTCCTAGAAGAATAATATGGTAACTAAAAGATTAAAAGCTATTGCAGATTTAGTTCCTCACAATGTTAGCGTCATCGATATTGGAACAGATCATGCTTATTTGCCTATTTATTTATATCAAAAAAATATCACTAAAAATATTGCAGCTAGTGATATTTCTCCCAAAGTTTTAGCATCAAGTCTTGAAAATTTAAAAAAATATTATCTAGATACCCAAATACCTTTGATACTATCTAATGGTTTTGATAACATTACTAAGCAATATGATGTAGCCATTATCGCTGGCATGGGTACCCATACTATAAAAAGTATTTTAAGTAATCCAAACATTCCCGATACATTAATTATTCAAAGTAATAATGACCATTATGAATTACGTTTGTTTTTAAACTCTTTAAACTACAAAATAAAAAAAGAAATAGCAATCAAAGATAAAAAACATTATTATGTAATAATAATGTATCAAAAAGGCAAAGAAACTTTAACTAAATCGGAATTACTTTTTGGCAAAAGTGCTAATTTAGAATATTACAACTATTTACTTAATAAGTATCAAAATATTTATAATAAATCGCATAATGCAAAATACTTAGAATATATCAATATTTTAAAATCTATTATTGAAAAAATACCGGACTGTTAGTTGACTGAATCTTCAAAGATTCAGTTTTTTCTTTTGCATTTTTCACATCGACAGTGGTTTTACTAATATTATTTGTTTTTTTTAATTCTCCTAAAACATTCATTACTTTTCTAGCATTTTGAATCATCGGTTTAGCTTGTTGATACAAGGGTATTACTTGATTAGCGATAGATAAGCCTTTAGATATACCACCTAATACTTTAGTAAGAGATAAACCACTACTAACCACATTGGTTCCAAACATAAATTATCACCTTACTAAATTATATGTAATATTTTATTAAAATAAACTGAATTTTTAATTTCTTTCGACTTCGTTTGACAAATTATTTATTTTCTTTATGGTAATATAACCGTTTGAAAGGAGGTAATTATGTCTGTATCAGCAGTAAGTGATAAGCCAAAATTTCTTATTGGTTCTAATGACCGTGTGTTTAAAACTTTAGTTAATAGTGGTGAGAAAGGAAAAATCATTCTAGAAGCAGTATTAAAAACGGTTTTTGAAGAGCCTGTTGAAGTACTCGAGTTTTTATCGGTAGAACAGCCATTAGAAAAAGTAATCGATAAAAAGAAAGTATTAGATTGTTTAGTAAAAGTAGGCAATAGATATGTAAATGTCGAAATAAATCTAAATGATTATGATACTGCTAAAGCAGTTAGAAACTTTGCTTATTTATGTAGTTTTTATAGTCAAAATACTAGAAAAGGAAGTTCCTATGATACCGAAACTTTATGTGTTCAAGTAAATATAAATTTTGGCTATTCACCATATAATCGAAGCAATAAAATAATGACTAAAGCCTATATGCAAGATGAAGACGGTGTTATTATTGATAATTTTGCTATTTGGAATGTATTTGTAGAAAATATCAAGCAAGTATGTTACAATAGTTCTAAAGAAAGGGATAAATACCGTTATATATTGATGCTTGATGAAGATAAAGATAATTTAGATTTATTTTATCCAAGTGATGATATAGTAAGTATTTATAAAGGTGAAATAATGCGACTTAATAGTGATGCTGATTTTGTCTGGGATTTAACACCAGAAGAAGATGAAAGAAAACTATTTAATACTAGAATGCATTTGGCAGAGAAAAAAGGTAGAGAACTTGGCATTAAGTTAGGTATTGAACGTGGGATTGAACAAGGAATTGAGCAAGGAATTGAGCAAGGAATTGAACAAAATAAAATAGAAATGATTAAAAATTTCTATAAAATCGGTACACCTATTGAAGATATAGCTAAAGCTAGTAACTTAAGTATAGATGAAATAAACAAAATAATTAATTCTAAATAACAGTCTATATAATTATAAGAGCAAAAATTAATGCTCTTTTTCTTTTAAGTACTTATTTATTTTCCTCATTCTTTTCATATTCTTCAATATATTTTTTTAAAATATAAACTATTTGAGCATTTATACTTCTTTCTTCACTTTCACTTATTTCTTTTATTTTATCCCATAAATCTTCAGGTATTCTTATTTGACTAGTAATCACAATTGGTCGCTCCTTTTGTATCTAGTCAATATAATACTAATTAAAAATTAAAATATCTAGTTTTAGAATAGTAACATATTAAATCTATCTAATTGCTTTTTATTATGCTAATATTTTCATGTAATACTAAACGAAAATCTATTAAATATTAGTATTATTTATAAAAAGGAAGGGATTGAAGTATATGGAAAAAAGTAATCAAAAGAAAGCATTAGTGTTATCAATAGTTGGTGTTATAACACTAATTGCAGTAGTAGTTGGAGCTACATTCGCATATTTTACAGCCCAAGGTGGTGGAACTGGAAATATCAATGTTAATGCAAATACTGCAACAACTGATAACTTATCATTTCAAGTAGGTGAGCCTATAAGTTTATCAGCAAATCAAGAGGATTTTGGATATGCTATAAGCCCAGAAGACTGGGATAAAGCTATGAGTACAGAATATTCTCGGGTTAATTGGTTATTCGGTGGTTATGATTGGTTTATTTCTCCAAATACTGGTGATTTTGGTGGAGCCTATAGTGTTGATGGAGGAACTGATGGTACTGTTTCACCACAGTATGTTAATTCTGGAAATGAACTTCCTAGTAATGACATTAGACCTACCTTTTACCTAAACTCTGATGTTCAATATGTTTCAGGTGATGGTTCACAACAAAATCCATATCGGATTGCATAAAAAAAGAGGTTATCCTCTTTTTTTCTTTTGTTCTTCTTCTAATATTTTTTGCCAATTATTAATCCAAGCCTTCTTTTCCTTTGGAACATTATCTATCTTACGATCAAGTAAATAAACAATTATTAATAAAAATATAGGTAATATAATAAAAATAATATCAAATATATTAGAATAACCAATTTTATTATAATATTCTACTAAATAAATAATATAAGATAATATTCCAAGTAAAAAACCTACATAATTACGCATTGCAACAAGAATGCGAGCAAGCTTACTTTTATTTTGTTTTACTAAAATATTTCTACTTTCATATTTAATATCCATAGAGGGCTCTAAAAATACAATTAAATAAGCACTTATTCTAGCAACATTTGTTTTGTAATGCGAAATTCTACCAGTAAAAGGAATAATAATACAAAATGATATTAAAAATAAAAAAGGAACTTGTAAATTAGCAGTTATTGCAAATGTAAGTATTGTTGATACAGCAGTTACCATAAATGTAACTAAAGAATTATCTCTCTCAACACAATTTTGTATTTCATCTCTTAAAAATTTATATTCTTCTAATTTTATATCTTGTTCCATTAATATAACCTCTTTTCCATAAACAAATTTATTTTACTAAATATTTTTCTTTTTTACAACATTAATAATTGTAAAATTATGTATTTTTTGATATACTAATTTATAGTAAAGGAAGGTAGCAAAATGCAAGAAACATTAAACGAAGCACCTAAATCTAATAATGTTTTAGAACTTTTAAAGACGCCATTTATTATTTTATATAATATAATTGTTTATGCTGGCGTTGGTATTAAAGCCACATTCTTTGACTTGTGGGTAAATTTATATAATGGCGCAAGCTACCAAGTTGACAAAACATATCGTCATACTAAACAACAATTCATGGAAGAAGAAGATAAAATCTATGAAATGACGAAAAAGAAAACTAAAAAACCAAAAGTATATAAATATAGTGCTAAGTATTTAGCTAAATTAGAAGAAGAAAAAAAAGAATTACAATTAGATTTGCAAAATGCTGGAGCAACACGTAGTAAAACTCCGCACGTTTATCTATATAAAGTAAAAGAAGCCAGCGGACGTATTATAACAGGAACAATGAATGGATTAAGTAAGCTAGATATCAATTCTTACCTAATCAATGAAGGATACGAAATATATAGTATTAAAACATCCCCATTTATCGATTTTGTTTATAAAGATTCTAGTTTCTTTGGCAAGAAAATGTCTACCAAAGATTTGATATTTTGGTTAACTCAATTATCTACTTATATTAAAGCCGGTTTAACTTTAAATGAATCAATAAAAATATTAGCTACTCAAATGAAAGGTAATAAAGCAAGAACTACAGCATTTAAAGCTATATCATATGAACTTACTCTAGGAGAATCTTTCTCTAGCGCTCTAGAAAAACAAGGCACCATGTTTCCAGCTCTTCTTATTAATATGATAAAAGCTGCTGAAGCCAGTGGTACTCTTGTAGAAACTCTTGATGATATGTCGAGTTATTACACTGAAATTAACGAAACTCATAAACAAATGATTAGTGCTATGACGTATCCATCAATCATAACAATATTTGCTATTGGAGTAGTTATCTTTATTTTACTATATGTTGTACCACAATTTACAGATATCTATGCGCAAAATGGTACAGAAATTACTGGTATTACTAAAATAGTCGTCGATGCAAGTAACTTTTTACAAAGAGAATATTTACTATTAATTGGTTTAATTTTAGGAGCTATTGTAACTATTGTAATTTTATATAAGTCTGTTAAAGCATTTAAAACAACAATTCAAATATTCTTGATGCACGTTCCTATTATTAAAGATGTTATCATTTATAATGAACTTACAATATTTTCTAAAACATTTGCATCATTACTTCGTAATAATGTATTTATTACAGATAGTATGGATATTTTAAGTAGAATAACGAATAATGAAGTATATCGAGCTATCTTATATCGAACGATTAATAACATTATTAAAGGTGAAAAAATATCGGAAGCATTTAAAGATCACTGGGCAATCCCTGATGTCGCTTATTACATGATAGTTACTGGGGAATCAACTGGAGATTTAGCTAATATGATGCAAAAAGTTAGTGAATATTATCAATTATTACACAAAAACATTATCAATAACTTAAAATCCTTTATCGAACCAATTATGATTTCTTTCCTAGCAATCATCGTTGGTATAATCATCGTAGCAGTTATTGGACCAATGTTTGGTATGTACAATCAAATTGCTTAGAATAGGGGATTTTATGGCAGTATTATTATTTTTCATCGGTGCAATTTTGGGTTCCTTTTACCTAGTAATTGGAACCCGATTACCCAAAGGTGAAGATGTCTTATTTTCAAGAAGCAAGTGTAACTCTTGTAATCATATTTTAAAATGGTATAATTTAATACCTATTTTTTCTTATGTTTTTCAACGGGGAAAATGTAGTTACTGTCATAAAAAAATAGCAAGTGAACATCTGTGGGTAGAAATTGCAACAGGCTTACTATTTGTTTTTACTTATTATTATCTTCCTGCTGGTTATGATTTTTATATTGGTTTAATAATCAGTTCTTTATTAATAATTATTTTTGTAAGTGACTTTAAATATATGATTATATTAGATTCACCTTTAATTATTACAGGAATCTTAGTAAGTATATTAAAATTAATATTTTTTGGCATCAAAGCTACTTTAATCAGCCTCTGTTCTGGGGTTTCCTTATTTTGCGTTATGCTTTTATTGTTTCAATTAGGAAAACTTTTGTTTAAAAAAGAGGCTTTAGGTGGTGGAGATATCAAACTAGCCTTTATAATGGGCTTAATTCTTGACTTTAAATTAGGTCTAGTTGCTTTAGTTCTATCAACTTTTGTAGCTCTTCCTTACGCCTTAGCTTCTTTAGAAATTAAAAAAAATAATGAGTTCCCATATGGACCATTCCTAGCAGGATCATTATTTATTGTCTTTTATCATTATGATAAATTTTTACTATTAATAGATTTTCTATTTCCCTTCTAATTATATGATGTAAACTAGAATACCTGCAACAACACTGCCAACCATCAATAAAAGCATAATCCATGCAGCAATCTTTTGGGCTTTTTTATTCATAACTATATCACTCCTTAAATATATAACAATAATTTATCATATTTTTTATTATTTTTCAATATACTTAAGTGGTGATACTATATGTGGACAAGCTTAAGTAAAAAATATTATCTATTTTTAATGATTATCTTTGCTATCGGTATTATATTGGGTTTTATTTTTTTAATCTATTTAGATGAATCTAGTAAAGACTTAATATTTTTAAACATCAATGATTGGTTGCAAAATTTAGAAAATACAAATATTAACAATATTATTTCTCATATACTTATTTTATCGTCATTATTTATTTTAAGTCTATTTATTGTAGGATTGCCATTAGTCTTATTTTTTCCTTTTTATAATGGCTTTAGTCTCGGTTTTACTTTGATGACTTTGATCGATATCTTTGGTATTAAAGGTTTACTGTATGGTTTGATTTATATAATTATAACTAAAGGATTATTTTTATTTTTTTCTTTTATTTTTATTATCTCTTTACTTAAAATCAACATATTGGTCTTTAAAAGAATATTTCATAGTCAAAAGATATCAAAGGATAATCTGAGTTTACTACTAAAAAGAAGTTTAATTTGCATTGCTATCATTCTTCTTGGAGACATAATTATCTATTTTGGTGGAGCAAAATTAATTACGCTCTTTAATTTTTTACTAATTTAAGGTATACTTATTATGTGATGTTATATGGAAAAAGTAATAGTTGGTATAAGTGGGGGAGTAGATTCTGCTGTTGCGGCTTTACTACTTAAAAACGCCGGTTATGAAGTGGAAGGCCTATTCATGCGCAATTGGGATTCTACTATTAATAACGATATTTTAGGTAACCCTAATAGTATTATGGATATTTGCCCTCAAGAACAAGACTACAATGATGCTTTAGAACTATGTAAAGAATTAGGAATTAAGCTTCATCGTATCGATTTTGTCAAAGAATATTGGGATTATGTGTTTACTTACTTTTTGGAAGAATTAAAAAAAGGCCGGACACCCAATCCAGATTTATTATGTAACAAATATATAAAGTTCGATTTATTTATCAAGGAAGCTCAAAAACTAGGGGCTGACTATATTGCAACTGGTCATTATGCGCGCATTAAAGATGGCAAACTTCTACGTGCTGTTGACTTAAATAAAGACCAAACTTATTTTTTAGCAGATGTGCCTGCCAAAAATTTTCGTAATGTCTTATTTCCCATCGGAGACTATACTAAACCAGAAATAAGAAAGATAGCAGAAGAAAATAACTTAAATGTTGCTCATAAAAAAGACTCTACTGGCATCTGTTTTATCGGTGAACGTAATTATCAAAAATTTATTGAAAATTATTTAAAACCTAACCCTGGTAAAATAATCGATGTTGCTACTAACAAAGTAATTGGAACGCACACTGGACTTATGAATTATACTATTGGTCAAAGAAGAAATGTTGGCATCAGTGGCAATTTAGAAAGACATTACGTTTGTGGTAAGAGCGTCAAAGATAATATTTTATATGTCGCTTTTGGAAGTGATAATAAGTATCTAATGTCTGATGAATGTGAAATTGAAAATGTTAATTTTATCTCTGGTTTACGTCCAACATTTTGTACTGCTAAATTTCGTTATCGTGACACCGACCATGCTGTCGAATTAGAATACTTAGAAAACGACAATATTCGAGTTAAATATCCCGGCGGTGCCAAAGCTGTTACCCCTGGACAAGCATGTGTCCTATATCTTGGTGAAGAATGCTTGGGGTGCGGTTTTATCAAAAGTGTTAGTTATGAAAATACTAAATTGTGGTATTTACAAAACTAGTATTGATTTTAAGTGTTAAGTTATGTATAATAGATGTGTAAATTGAAAAGGTAGTGATTATATGGATAGACTAAATGAATTGTTACAAGAACTTGGATTATCGAAAGTAAAATTAGCAAAGTATTTAGGTGTAAGTCGTCAAATGGTATATAACTATTTAGTATTAGATAGTTTAGACAAATGGCCTAAAGAAAAAAAAGTTTTATTACTCCAATTACTAGACATTAAAGATAGCAGTAATGAATCGATTAATAAAATAGTAGTTGACACTGAATACTTGATGGGAGTAGAAAAAAGACTTAATTCTGCTATAAAGACAACTAATTCTATCGATTCTTGCATCGACTTTAGTGGTCTTACCAAAGAAAATAAAACTTTGCTAAACGATTTTATCTTCTTACTTAAAGAAAAACTAGAAGAAGGCGACGATTCTGAAGCCAGCGCAATTAAATATATGTATTATATGTTACAATCAATGGATAACATTCCAGAAATTAAATATATTTTAGGATACATGGCCAAATCCAACGGTTTTATTAAGCCCGATGAATTTGCTTTCGATGAAGACCGCCAATTTATTTTTGAAGGAATTCTTTACTCCGCTTTAACTTTATATAATAACGGGGGAGCAAGTAAGAGCAAATTAGCTGAAAGCCACAAAAGATTTATCCAAGAAATTGAACAAAAAAATGAAGAAAAATTAAGTAGAACGCAACAATTAAACACAGTAAAAATTCAAGCATTAAGAGAATTAGGTTATAGTGATATTAATACTACTAATGCTTCAGAAGTATTTGAAAAAATAGCTGAAATACAATCTAGAAAAGTTTAGAAAGGGCCTAGAAGTATGAAAAAAACTAGTGGAAAAACTAAAAAAAATATAATAACTAGCATCGTAATTTTAGTTATTCTAATAACCGTTTTAATAATTGTATTTGTTATCAAATCTAAATCATTAGATCCTAACAGCGATTTAGTTACTGAAATATATTCTTACATTGGAAACAATGACTTAGAGGTTTGTAATGGTTTAGCTACCTATGCTGAAGATGAAGTAAATTATGACAAGTTAGATAATAGCATGCGTATTTGTACTGCTTATAGTCTATTAGAACTTGATGATACAGCAATGTTAAAAATAGATAAATCTCAAAAGAATAATACTTGTAGCGTTGGAGAATCCATTACATTTGCTACTGACAATTATGAAGATGATATTTGTACAGTTACAAAAATATCTAGTGCTGAAGTAAATGCTCAATATAAAAAAATGTATGGTAAAGAAATCGAAACTTACGACCAATTCCAATATAACGATACAACTGTTTGCCATTATGAAGATGGATACTATTATTGTGGCTTAGCTGAAGAATATACTACCACATTTGGTGGAGAACCTCATACATTTAGATCGATAAAAAGTGCTACTAAAGAAGATGATCAAATAATTATTTACGATTATTTTTTGAAGGTAGTCAATGATGAATGCTATACATCTTATACTGGTGAAACTAAAAATGATAAATGTAGTGAAAATTATAGTGAAGATACAGAAATAACTTATAATTTTTTGAAAAAATATGGAACTTTATATAAACATATATATCAAAAATTGGGAGATTCATACTATTGGGTAAGTAGTTCTCCAGAAGACTAATGAAATTCATTAGTTTTTTAATGAAAAAATATCTATTTCATGATATACTTATTATAGTATTGTGAGGTAGTATTATGCGAAAAGATTTATTTGGTTATGCAAAACAAGATATAGAAAGAGAAACTGATTTTGACTATGATAATAAAGAAACAGCAATAGATGAAGAATTTTATGATATTTTTGAAGATGATCATAAAAAAAGAAAAAAGCACAATATTTCCAAACCAAAGACTAAAAAGAAAACTATTCCTCTCTTGATTAGTGTATTTCTAATCTTAGTAATTGCTATCGGAGGGTCTTTTGCTTATGTCAAATTTTTCTTTACTGCTGAAAAATTTTTAGATAATACTAGTCAAGACTTTAATACTTGGATTGCAAAAATGTTGGCATCTGATACCACAGTTCCCACTGAAATTGTTAATTATGATTTAAATAATTCTTTTCAAATTACAGGAGACTTACAATTTACTTCTAATGTTGCGGCCTATCAAGACTTTAGCAATCTGGTGTTTAATTATGATGCATACTTAGATAATAATAAAGAAAAATTATGTTATGATTTAAATGTCTTAAATGGTGAAGAAACTATGTTTGCAGCTGAACTCTACGGCGATAAAAAAACAAGTTATATAAATATACCTACAATTTATCCTAAAGCGATTAAATTTTCTTTAGAAGAATCTCCTTTTGAAGTTACTCTTGATGCTTCTTTAAAAGTCAATGATTATTCAGCATTATTAACTAAATATATTACATATATTACGGAAGCCCTAAAAGAAAGTACAATAACCACCACCAATAAAGGGCTTACTGTAATCTATTCTTACGAAATAAATGATAAAAATAGCAAAAATGTTACAAATAAATTAATAGACCTAATATCTGCTGATGCATTACTAAAGGCTTTTATGATAGAGCAAAATAGCGAAAATTGGCAAGAATCATTGTCTAATATCCATAATATGACAATATCTATTGAAGTAAATGTTATAACCAAGGAAATAGTAACATTTAATTGGGAAACTGAAACAAATAACTATCATGGAGAATGGCAAAATGAAAATAAATTTCGAATTACTGATACCGTCGGGGATTATATAGACATCGATATCTATGAAAATCGTCTTAGTATGGCCTCTACCGTTAATAACGAAATTTATTGGCAAATATCTTTAGAACGCAATGGTGATAGTCTAAAATTAAATTATATTGATCCTATAACCAAATTAGAACTAGTAGACACTTGCACTGGAAAAGAAGAAACTTTAACAGGCACCTTAGAATACGACGGCTTAAAGGCTGATTTCAAACTCAATGGTTCTATCGAAGATAAAACAATCAAATATATTGGTAATATACTTTTTGATATTGAAGGGGCAACTATTGGTCTAGAGTTTAACACGGACATCAATCTTGATGTTGTTGTACCAATTAAAATATATGATGAGTTTGTCAATGAAGAAAATCTAACTGAAACAGATTACAATGAAATAGCTAATAATCTAAACGAATTATTAAATACTATACCAAATAATCCTATAGATGATTTAATATTCTTATATTTCTCTGATGAAAATGAAATATATGTCGGTGATGATACCATAATCGAAAGTACAATATAATAGAATAGGGTAGTGATAAAATGAATAGTGATATATTAATAATCATTCCAGCATACAATCCACCAATAAAGTTATTTGAAGAACTTTTAACTAAACTTGATGGAGCTTTTAAAAATGTTTTAATTGTCAATGATGGATCTGACGAAACATATAATAGTTTCTTTAAAAAATTAGAAAAGAAATATCATGTTTTAAAACACGAATATAATTTAGGTAAAGGTAAAGCTATTAAAACAGCATATAGTTTTGCTATTGATAATTATCCAGATTCCAAAGCATATGTTGTAATAGATTGTGACAATCAACATGATGTCGAAGATATGATCAATTGTTGCAAAAAAGCCATAGAATATCCTGATAGTTTGGTTATTGGTGTTCGTGATTTTTCTTTAGAAAATGTTCCATTTAAAAGTAAGAACGGTAATAAAATAACTAGATTAATGTTTAAATGGCTCTTTAATTGCAATATAAGCGATACACAAACCGGACTTAGAGCAGTAAGTCCTAATTTAGCCAAAAAACTTATAAATGTCTCTGGAGAACGTTATAATTATGAATTAAAATGTTTAATGGCCTGCTGTGAAGAAAATATTCCCATAATTGAAGTTCCAATTAAAACTATTTATATTGAAAACAACAAAGAATCTCGTTTTAATCCTATAAAAGATTCTATAATAATATATAAAGAATTTTTAAATTACTATTTAAAGTTATTTATACCATATTTAATAAGTCTAATATCATTTCTATGTATATTTTACTTCTTAAACTCAAATAATGACTTAAAAGCCTTAATTTTAACTAATTTCATCGCTGGTCTAATTAATATTATCACTAATATTGCCTTTAATTATAAAAATATTTATAAACACAATAATATTGGTAATAATATAGTATATATCCTAAAAAAATTTCTTAAAATATTCATAGCTAGTTTCATTATCTATATTTGTTATAATCTTCTTGATATTAATCTTCTTTTAAGTAAAATACTAGTAGACATTATTTTAACTATAATTATTTATATAATATTTAGAAATGTAGGTTTTAAAAGTGAAAAAGAAAACTAATATAACATTAATAATAATTTTAGCAATACTTTTAATAATTGAAATAATACTTGTTAAAAACGAGTATTTTTTGGCCATCGATAATTTTGTCTATCACCATATTAGCAAATTAATTAATCCTGTAAATACTGCAATTTTCAAGTTTTTTTCTTTCTTTGGTTCAGAAATTTTTATTATTTCATTATGCATTCTTATTCTGATTTTATCTAAAAAGAAGGGTAGAGGAGTAGGCTTTATCTTCATTTTGCTCCTTACCCTATTAGAAAATCAAGGATTAAAACTACTAATAGCTAGAGAAAGACCAAATATAAACCCTTTAGTAATTGAAAATAATTATAGCTTTCCAAGCGGACACACAATGATTATTACTGTTATAATCTCTCTTTTAATGTTTTATTTGTGGCAAAGCAAGAAGGGGAGTAAAGCCCAAAAAATAATTATAACATCTCTAATGATTATAATTGCCCTTTTAGTAATGCTTAGCCGAATATATTTAGGTGTCCACTTCTTTAGCGATATTATTGGTGGTATAACTGCTTCTTTATTACTTCTTTCTATTGTTTATTACTACTACACTTTCAAGTATAAAGCAAGTATAAAGTCCCCTACTTTTATAAAAAATAACAAATAGGGGACTATAACCTTATTTATATATAAATATAATGATTACACGCGTATTATAACCTTATTATAAATATAAATAAGGTTATATATAAAATAAGCTTAATTTATAGTAACAATTAAAATTTAAAATTTAAAAACTGTCTAAAAAATTATTATAATGCCATATTCATTCATATAAGCATCAATATTTATCTAGCATAATATAAAAAAGATAAGTTTGCAAAAGAACAAAATACTTAAATAATAAAATCTCAAAAAATATATTTTCAAAAATAATATATATTATGTTAACTTAACTGCGAAAAGTAATTTTGTTTTTACCATATTTACTTAACTTATTATTTCTAATATTTGTATAATTAAAATATATTTTTATATTAATAATTAGAAATCTCTTTCTTAAATAAAACCGAAAAGAATTTCTAATTATTACTTTCATAAGTATTCCACCTTTTGATTTAATTATATCAAAAAAAGAATATTATAGATACTATTATTTTTAATATCATAGTAAAAGCATATTAATAAGTACTAATACTCCCCCACTCGCTAGCCCCAAATATAATGCTTTATTTTCTTTATATTTTAATGACTCCGGTAATAGTTCTTGAATTGATAAAGTAATCATTAAACCAGCCACAATAATAAGAATTATACTAATCATCATCTCCGATATATAATTTTTTAAAAATACCAAAGCAAGTAATGCCCCGAGTGGTTCTGCCATCCCCGAAATAAAAGCATTTCTAAAGGCCAGTTTCTTACTTCCTGTCGCATAGTAAATTGGTACAGCAATACTTATACCTTCAGGAATATTATGAAGCATTATCGCAATTGCTAATTTAATACCTAAAGATAAGTCTTGATAGCTACTCAAAAAAGTTGCAATCCCTTCGGGCATATTATGAAATATTAAAACAATCATATTTAGAATACCTAACCTGTATAAGTCTTCTTTTTTGGTTTCTTTTTTAATAATCATACTAAGTACTGTAATAAATATATAACTAATTAAAAAAGCTACAATTAGTAATATAATTGATTTTGATATCCCATAGACACTGAAATATTGAAAAAAAGATTCTGGAATAAGATCAAATATACTAATACCAATCATTATGGCAATAGAAAACGCTAAACAAAATGTAATAAATTTATTATATTTATTTTTATCTACTTTAAAAAATATTAATGTTGCTCCAATTAAAGTAGAAAGACCTGCAATTGTAGATACTAAGAGCGGAATTAGTGTATTATTCATATTTATCCCCTACTCTAGTATATTTAATTAATTATTATTTTATAACAAAGGAAAACCAATTACTTAATTAGAGTAATTGGTTTCTTACGACTTAAATTAATCGTTGGAATTATCAAACTAATAAATATAACTATAATTATAATCCCTATTAAATATATAACTGTATTTTCATTAAATAACATAAGATGAACAAATATATTCATTTCATTACTTAAGGAGTATTATTTAATTTTATTTGTCTTAAAATTATTATCTAAAATGCTATGTAAAATATTATAATAAGTGTCTTCATTTAATAAAACGTATTCCTCACCACTAATATTAACGCTAATACTAAGTAAACTTAAAAAAAGCATAAATTTATAATGTAATTCCTCTTCAGCAACATTTGAATCTATTGCTAAGGATGCAAAATATTTAATAAAAATCTTAATTAAAAACTCAGAAATACTACTAAAAGCCTTACGTAATAAATATTTTTTAAATAATAAAAATTTATGATTAGGCAAATATTGCATAGTAAAATCTACATTAGATATAAAACTTAGTATTTCTTTTTCTGTAGCATATTTTGATAAAAAATCAACTAATCCCTTTAGATTTGCTTGCATATATAATTGTTCCATCTCATCTTTTCCAACAATTATTTCTAAAACCTGAACAATTCTTTTTTGAATAGGATAAGAACTATCAATAACACTTTCTTTTGCAAAATATCTTTCAGTTAATAATTGAGTATATCCTTCATTTAAACCTTTACCAAAAGCATCTTGAGAAAACCCACTAAAAGTTGTCTTATCTTGAATAATTGAACTAGATAAATGAAATAATTCATGATAAATTGGATTATATAAAGAACAATCTCTAATTATAATTGCATTCTTTTTTAAATTATATGTCCCAGTAACCTCTGGATTAAAAATATGTTTTTGATGATATGTATCTTTTAATTTTAAAGATTTTAAATTATTACATAATAATATCAAACAATCATCAGAAAAATTTGAACAAACTGTATTAATAAAATTTAATATATGTGCTTTATCTTCCTCTTTAATCTTATCATCAACTTGAAAATCTCCACTTTCTAATACTAGTTCCGGAGGCATCTTTATCTTTTTACATTTAGGAAAATGATATTCTATTTGAAGAGCTACTCCTTGAGTTACCTTCCTTGATGCATAATATATAACTGCAAATCTAAAAATACTAGCTATTGTATCTAAATCTATATTCTGCAAAATAGTTATCGCATTATTTACTTCATTATTTTCACTCTCAAACATTAAAACACCCTTCTTCTAAAAAATTATTTATAACTTCTTTATCTAATTCATCAGTTATTTCTTCTAATACAGAATCATTTCCTATTTTATATATAGCAGCCATTACATTAAGCACCCCTTTATTAGTCATCTGTCCATCAGTAAATATAACGTAATGTTTATGAGTCTTTTTAGATTTAAAAGTAAATAATATTTCATATTTTTTAATACTACCATCTTCTAAAACAAATTCTATATATTTTTTATCTTCCATACTAACATATCCCTATATATTATAAATTCTTTATTATTAGTTACTTGAATTACATAATTAATTCTTCCGAGTAAATTACTTAAATACTTAGTTTTATTATAAATATTTAACTTATTTAAATGATTATCTACTCCATATTTTTTAATATAATACATCTCTTGTCTTATTTTCCTTTTATATTCCTTACATATATTTATTTTTTCATTAATAACTAATCCCGTAACAATTTGTCTTTTATTACGTTTTATAACATGTATTTTATCATAATTAAGTTTAAAACCGTTTTCTTTTAATAAACTTTTAACCAAATAAATAACTTCTGTAACATTAAAATCTCCCGAAAATGTTAAGTCATCAGAATATCTCGTATAACTAATACTTTTGTAACTACAATATTTACCTATTGTTTCATCAAACTTTCGCATTACAATATTAGATATATAAGAAGACGTCGGAGCCCCTTGAGGTAGTTTATTATTATAAGTACATAATTTTGTTAAGAGTACACCTATAGATTTAGTATATATTTCTTCTCTAAAACACCTATTATATACCATACTAAATGTAATATTATCAAAGAAATTCTTTATATCTAACTTAAGTATTATTTTAGCATTTACATGAGGTAAGGCGTTATCTTTTAAACTAACTCCCTTTTTATAGGCGGTTGCATATTTAGATATTTGTTTTTCCTCTAAAATATTATGTAATATATTTCTTTGGACCATTTTTAATAATTTACTAGGTTCATAAATAATCCTAAAACCACCACTGTTCTTTGGTATTTCATATTCAATATAATTTCCATCTATATTATTACTAAGATAATATAAAGTTTTCTTATAACGTTTTATATCCCTAGTTTTAAGCAAATTAAAAGAAAGTAAAAACTTATTGTAAGTATCATCATCTAAATACTTCCACATATCTTTACCTCCTTAAAAGCAATACAAATTATTGTAAATAGGAAATGTACGAAGCGAAGCGTGGTACAGCCTGCTGTACTATAGTACATTGAATATTTACTTCATATATCATTTAAAATTCTCTAAAGAGCGACTCGCTCAATCGGTCTAAACCTAAACGCTATTGCTTTCACATAATATTATAACAATTTATTTTTTATTTTCAATACTTGCTTTAATAAATGAATCAAATAACGGATGTGGTCTTGTTGGTCTACTCTTAAATTCCGGATGGAACTGGCACGCTATAAAATGCGGATGGTTTTCTAACTCAATTATCTCAACTAAATTAGCTTCTGGATTGACACCAGATATAGTAAGCCCTTTATTGCTCATCAAATCTTTATAAGAATTGTTAAATTCATATCTATGTCTATGCCGTTCTAATATTTCTTCACTTTTATAATCTTTATAAGCTAGAGTTCCTTTAGTTATTTGACATCTATAATTTCCCAGTCTAAGTGTTCCTCCCTTATTGATAATTGCTTTTTGATCTGCCATCAAATCGATTACGGGATTAGGGCATAATTCATCAAATTCCCTACTTGAGGCATCGCTAATGCCACATACATGACGAGCAAATTCAATAACAGCAATTTGCATTCCTAAGCATATCCCTAAATATGGTATTTTATTTACTCTAGCATATTCACAGGCTTTGATCATACCTTCAATACCCCGAGAACCAAAACCTCCGGGAACAATTATTCCCTTACTATTTTTAAACACATCTTTTAAATTACTAGTTTTACATTCAAGTTCCTCACTATTAACCCATTTAATTTTAATCTTAGTATTATATTTGTATCCGGCAGCCTTTAATGCTTCTTTAACAGAAAGATAAGCATCTTCTAGTTCCGTATATTTTCCAACTAAAGCAATTTCTATTTCTTTATCTAAATTTTCAACTGTCTTAATTAAATTTTCCCAAGTATCTAAATTACTTTTAGTTACTTTTAAACCAAATTGTTTTAATATAATATCTTCGATATGTTGCTTATGAAAATTAATTGGTATTTGATAAATATTTGCTACATCTTTAGCTTCAATTATATTTTCAACTGGTATACTTCCAAATAAACTAATTTTCTTCTTGACGGCCTCTCCCAAATCAAGTGGGGCTCTAGTTACAATAATATCAGGTTGAATACCAAGTCTTCTAAGTTCAATAATACTATTTTGGGTTGGTTTAGTTTTAAGTTCATTAGATCCAAATAAATAAGGTACCAAAGTAGTATGTACAAATAAAGAGTTTTCCCTTCCAACTTCCAAACGAAATTGTCTTAAAGATTCCATCATAACAGCAGATTCTATATCTCCAACCGTACCACCAATTTCTGTAATGACAATATCTGCTCCACTACTAGTTCCAGCTTCATATATTTTATTTTTAATTTCATTAGAAATATGGGGAACTATTTGAATAGTTGCTCCTAAAAAGTCTCCGACTCTTTCTTTATCGATGACGCTAGAATAGATTTTACCATTAGTAATATTGGATGTATAATTTAGTTCTTCATCAATAAATCTTTCATAATGCCCTAAGTCTAAGTCTGTTTCACAGCCATCTGCAGTAACAAATACTTCTCCATGTTGAATCGGCGACATTGTCCCTGGATCGACATTCATGTAAGGATCAAACTTCTGCATAAATACTTTATAACCTTTAGACTTAAGTAAAAGTGCAATACTAGATGCCGTAATTCCTTTACCTAGTCCTGAACAAACACCCCCTGTTACAAAGACATACTTTGCCATACTCTTACCTCCAAATAAATAAAAAAAGCCTAAGGAGAACTTCCTAGGCTCTTTTAAATTATAACACCATAATTTTGTATGTGCAATAAATTGCAAAAAATTTTTATTATTTTCTTCCTGGCGTGCTATCTACTTGCTTATACCTTTTAAGAATAGGTTCATATTCATCTCTATGCACCTTATACATAAGTTCAGCAGCAAGTAAAAGCGCTTTAACTTCTTCAATCCGAAAAGTAATATTAGGTATTTTAGGCAACAAATCTAATGATTGAACTCCATTTGCGTAAGGTCCTGAAGTCACTGTAACAAATGGCAAAATTTCCGTTTCCATAAATTTCTTATGATGAGCATCAATTATATCTTTAGCATTATCACAAACTTTTTCAATATCATCCATATAAAAATTTGCTTGAGAAAGTGCAGTTTTTTGTTCATCCGGAAGTGCTAATAAAGTAAGCCCTGCCATCTTAGTTACATCATCTGCTTTTTCCTCATAACGCGCTAATACTTGTTCCCACATACTTAATCCTTTATTAGTAGTCAAAGCATTAACCAATAATACATTAAGCAGATTATTCATTTGAGCCATATAATGATATAGGGCTCCACCAGAAAAGCCTGCTTTCTTGACATCTTGTATCGCTTCATAGTAAACATTAGATAGTATACCAGAAATTCTTTCAATAATAATTTGAATTTTAATTTCATCCATATCTTTATTTTTTGAAAATTTCTTTTTGGCAGCATATAATAAAGCTTTTCCTAATAAAGTTTTAGCTTCATCAATTCTATCCATCATTACATCTTGTTTTGTCTTTAATTTTCCCATAATAAATCCCCCTTTTTTAAAACAATTAAATTATACTACATTTTAGCAAAAATGTCAAATTTTGTAAAATCGCTAACATTTTTTGATAAAAATTTTAAAAATATTTTGGGAAAATTCATCATCTAAATCTTCTGGATGCCACTGTACTCCCATTATAAATTTCTTATTTGGTAAGTGAATTGCTTCAATTAAACCATCATCACTATAAGCATCGATAATAAAATAATCTTGTTTTTCTACCTTATATTTATGTCTACTATTAACTCTTATTTTTTTACTACCCAAAATGCCATATAAAAACTTACTAATAACATTAATATCATGTACATACTTATCTTTACTATCATGTAGACTATTACCAATAGGTATAGTTTGATCACTTAAAATATCTTTGTCAAAATTATGAATATTGGCTAGTGCTTGCATTCCAGCACAAATACCTAAGAGCGGTACATCATTTTCTATAGCATATTTAATAATTTCCTCATCAGTCTCATGCCAAGTAAAACCTCCCGGAATAATAAAACCATTACACACACTAATAAATCTTGAATTATCGATGCCAGGCACAATAACTAAGGGAATAGCCTTATATTTTTTAATTTTTTCTATTAAACTTTCATTAACTTTATAAACACCATCAACTAATCTTGCTGTAATACCAATTATTACCATAAAACACATCATCCTTATCTAAATATTTCCAGTAAATTATATGATTAAATTACTAAAAACGTATCATAATAATATTGGGAGGTAACAATATAATGAGTAAAGCAAGAAATCAAGCTAGAAATAATGCTAGAAATAGCTCTAAAGCATCTAGCTCAAATAGTGCAAGAAATAACTCTAAAGCACGTAGTTCTGCTCGTAACGAAAGTTGTAATTAATATTAATCAATTCCTTTTTCTTTATGAGCTCGAGGATGATGAGAATAATCTTCCTCGATTTTTTTATTGCTTAAATGCGAATATATTTCCGTAGTTACTAAATTTTCATGACCTAACAGTTCCTGAATAACCCTTAAATCTGCTCCATTATTTAGTAGATATGTTGCAAAAGAATGTCTTAAAGTATGCGGAGAAACATCCTTTTCAATTCCTGCTTCTTTAACTAATTTTTTAAGTATTTTAAAAAATCCTTGCCTACTCATCTTAGTTCCATTTTTATTGACAAAAACATATTCACTATTCTTAGTCTTTAAAATAAATGGTCTATATTCATTAATATATAGTTTTAAGTATTCAATTGCTGTATTTCCCAAAGGAATAATTCTATCTTTCTTTCCTTTCCCTAATACTCTTATAATGCACTCATCAAAATCAATTTGGTTTAAAGTTAAATTGATAAGTTCACTAATTCTTGTTCCTGTTGCAAATAGCACTTCTAACATAGCTTTATTGCGATAATCAATAGGTTTAAGTAGCTTTATATCTAATAGTTTATCTATTTCCTCGATCGTCAAATAATTAGGTAATTTTTTCTCTAACTTAGGGGACTTTATTCCATTACAAGGATTAACCTTTATATTACCATTAAAAATCATGTAATTATAAAAAGAATTTAAAACAGATAAATAATGAGCCTTAGTTTTAGGAGTCAATTCTAAACTATTCAAAAAAGAGCGAATATCTTCATTAGTAAGAGATAAAATATTCTTGTCTATAGCTTCGGTTAACATTTTTAAGTTTTCTCCATAAGATTCTACTGTATTATCTGATACCCTACGTTCATATTTTAAATATTCTAAATAGAATTTTATGTTTTCATCCTCGCATGTTTCTATTACTTCCATTAGTTTCACCTGCAACTATTATACCGCTTTTTGAAAAATCATGCTATAATATTTAAAGTGATGTTATGGAAATATTAGCAGATAAAATAAGGCCTAAAAATTTAAGTGAAGTAATTGGTCAAAAACATTTGGTTGGACCTGGCAAAATACTTAGCAATCTTGTAGCCAATAAAAAACTTTTTTCAATGATTTTTTATGGTAAACCAGGTATTGGTAAAACCAGTATAGCCAACGCCCTTGTAAATGAATTAAATTTACGTTATAAATTTATGAATGCCACAATTAATAATAAAAATGATTTTGATGTTGCCATTGCTGAAGCTAAAATGTATGGCGATTTAGTTTTAATCGTCGATGAAATTCACCGCATGAACAAAGATAAACAAGATCTCCTTTTACCATATATTGAAAATGGAACTATTATTTTAATTGGCTTAACAACCAGTAATCCTTATCATAAAATAAATCCAGCAATCAGAAGTCGATGTCAAATATTTGAACTTCATGAACTCACCACCGAAGATATATTTACAGGATTAAAAAGAGCATCAACTTATTTAGAAGGAATAAAAATAACTGATGAAGTATTAAACTATATTGCTAATTTAGCTAGCGGGGACTTACGTTATGCCCTAAATTTATTAGAAATGGCTTACTACTCAACTAGCAATAAAAAAGTTACATTAGAAGAAATAAAAAATATCAATGCTAAACCAGCCTTCTTCCATGATAAAGACGGTGATGGTCATTATGATGTCTTAAGTGCTTTACAAAAGTCCATTCGTGGCAGTGATGTCAATGCTGCCCTTCACTATTTAGCAAGACTCATCGAAGCAGAAGACCTAGATAGCATCTATCGGCGCTTATCAGTGATTGCTTATGAAGATATTGGCATGGCCAACCCTGGAATTGGTCCGCGAGTTATGGCTGCTATTCATGCTGCTGAACTTGTAGGACTTCCCGAAGCTCGCATTCCTTTAGGACAAATCGTCGTCGAAATGGCTTTATCTCCTAAAAGTAATAGTTCTCATTTAGCACTAGATGCCGCTTTAAACGATATTCATAAAGGAAATACTGGCAATGTTCCAGACAATATCAAAACTAATAGTAAAGACTATCTTTACCCACACAATTATCCAAAATCTTGGGTTAAACAAGAATACATACCTATTAATTTACGAGGTAAAATATATTATCATCCAAAAAATAATAAAGTAGAACAAAATTTAAATAAATTACATGATGAAATGAGGAGTGAACAATGAAAATAAGTGTTATAGGAACTGGAGCTTATAGCTTAGCAATTGCTCTAGAACTAGCCAAAAAGAAAAACAAAATAATGATGTGGACAGAAAATCCCAAAATTGCAGAAGAATTTAATCAAACTCATAAATTAAATTCAATATTCGATATAGAAATTCCTAAGAATATTAGCGTTACAACTGATATGGAAAAAGTCCTAGAAGATTCTGAATTAATTTATATTATAACGGCGAGTCGATATGTCGATTCAGTTTGTGATAAAATGGTCCCATATTATCATAAATTAGTACCAATTTGCATTGCCTCCAAAGGAATTGAAGAATCTAGTGAGGAATTACTTTCAAATATTGTTGAACAAAAATTGCGAGCTAAACATATTTCTGTAATATCTGGTCCAACATTTGCTTTTGATATCATTCATGATGAACCTGTTGCTCTAGCCATCGGTTCAACGAGCATTAAAGCTCGCAATCTAGTTATAGAAACTTTAGCAAATGACCACTTAAAACTACGACCTACTAAAGATATAATTGGTATCCAACTATGTGGATCTGTAAAAAATGTAATTGCCATTGCTGCGGGAATTTTATCAGGATTAGGTTATAGTGAATCAACTAGAAGTTTTTTAATAAATGAATCATTACACGATATTAAAGATATTATCTATTATCTTGGTGGTAATCCTAAGACCATTTTATCCTTTGCAGGTATTGGTGATTTAATGCTTACTTGTTCTAGTACTAAATCACGAAACTTTAGTTTTGGTTATATAATAGGTAACACAAAAAATGCTAAAGAAATAAAGGAATACTTAACCAACAATACTGTTGAAGGGTATTACACTTTAGATACTGTTTATCGAATGCTTAAGAAAAAAAGAATAAAGATTGATTTAATCAATGTTATATACGATATTGTATATAATAATGACAATCCTGAAAAACTAGCAAAGTTTCTAGTAACAAAAAAATAGTTAAGTTCACATGCTTAACTATTTTCTTTTATAATATCATTTATCACATAATACGCAAGATAGATACCAGCAACTGCTGGAGGAAAAATACTTGAAGATATAATTTTATCATTATTTAAAGGTGTACTTTCATGATAAACTACTGGAATATCTAGCTTTATATTTTCTTTTCTAAGTCTTTGTCTTAAACTTCTTGCTAATGCATCATTCTTAGTTTTACTTAACTTAGTTATACTTATCCCTTCGGGATTAAGTCTTTTACCTGTACCAAGTGCCTAAACTATTTTTCTATTATTTTTCACACAATATTTAATTACCGCCACTTTAGCAGTCAAATCATCGCAAGCATCGATTACATAATCAAATCCTTGTAAATTATTAATATTTTCCTCATTAATATAAATATTAAAACCAGTAATATTAATACTCGGATTGATATTTTTCATCCTTTTTATAGCCACTTCTATCTTTGGTTTTCCAATATTTTCATTTAAAGCAATTATTTGTCTATTTAAATTGCTTTCATCAATTACATCACCATCGAATATAGTTATATTTTTAATACCACTTCTAACTAAAGATTCTAAAGTAAAGCCACCAACACCACCTACTCCAACCAAAGCAATATTAACTTTACATATTTTATCCAAATTATCTTTACCAATTAAACTAATTAATCTATCAAACATAATCGTAATTACTCTTGTTTCTTTCTTTTTAACGATAAATCTTCACTTTTTTCTTCAATTTCAAACTCTTCGCATAATTTTAGTGCTTTTTGCCTTTGTATTTCAAGAGCATCATCTTGCATTTTCCTTGTTGCTACAAAATTGCCACTACCATCAACACCCACATACTTCATAAAATAGTATGAAAATGGTTTTAACTCATTCGATTTAGTAACTTGTATATCACTTTCCTCTTGAGTAGGTTCATGAATATATTTCATAAAAATCTCCTTTTTTATTAAAAACCCAGAAGGAAGTCCTGCATTGATAAAAACCCGCTCTCGGCAGGTGGGCATCACATGATTTGCTTTAGGATCCTTATGCACTTAATGGATAAGTCTTCTACACCACAAACCAATTAGATTCCCGTATATCATATTTAGTCGGTTTTATATAGACATAGACTAACCTTCTAGGTAACTTAATTATATCAAAAGAAACATCTTTTAGCAATATATTTAATTATATTTTACATACTTTCCTGTCCAAATTGTTCTACTTCTTTTAAAATAATCTCTTTTTTCTTAATATCTATTTTTATTTTTTCATTATCTTCTTTTAATTCTATTAAAGCGTCTTCCAATTTATCCAACTCTTCATCAATCATTTTAAATATCTTTTCTTCCAGTTCCATCATTTACCACCATTTTCCTACATCTAATTACTTCTTCACTAGGAAAAGTAAATCCTAATTCATAAATTAAATTTTCTAAAACCTTAATATATTCTTCATTAAATTTCAAAATTTTCATCAGTTGCGAATAGTTGGTAATAAGCAAATCTCCTAGATAATTTATGCCATGAGCTATTAATATATCTTTTATGTCATCTGGTATATTTAAATTACTTATTTTCATAAAAATATACTCATCTGAAATATTATACATTGTATATATTTCTCTATAAAAATTATATACATATCCTTTATCCATTAAACCACACTTTAACTCATCAAACTTTAAATTACCGTAGTAATTGCCCCCACCTAAAATTTCCATAACCAAGGAAGGATGCATTTCTAATAATTTAGAAATAGTAAAAATACCAGCATCTTCAAGTTGCCATATAATTTTTGAGCTTATATCAAGTTCACAAACAAAATAAGCCTTCGTACTCACAAAAATTTCCTTATTCATAAATATCTATTTTCTCCTCAAAGTTGTTTTAAACATAAGTATTTTTCTTTCTATTTGCTCATCTAGTTCTTTTTCTCTAGCATGAAGTTCTGCTCTTTCTATCATTAGTTTTCTATATTCTTCCAATAACTTTTCTTTTCTTCTAATTCTTTTTTCTATTTCTTCATTTTCTTTTTTAGCGTTTATTACATCAGCATCACTAACTTCATTTTTTAGATTATTTAAACCATCCATATTACTAGCAGAATTAGAAAACACTATTCCTTTTTCTTCCATAGTTTTTTGAAGAATAGTTATAGCCTTTTCTCCAATTCCCTTCAGCTTGAAAACATCTGACCCATAATTGATTAAATCATCTATAGTATAAATATTATTGCGATATAAACAATTACTTATACGCACATCAAGTTCTAATACATCTCCAACAAGAGGAATACCTAAATCACTATATTGTCTAAGTACTTCTTCTGCTAATTTGTCTTCGTTTTTTAATGTATATCCTAAATCATGAACAAATTTCTTTAATTGCATTAGACTAGTTACACCAATATTATTAATTTCTTCAATATCAGCATAATCAGTAGTTAATAAATCTCCTAAAAACTCTATTCCTTTCTTTCTAAGTCCCCATATTATCCTATTAGTTAAATTAAGCTTTTTAACAGGAACTAAAGCCATATTAGGATTTATTCCATAAGCTTTAAATACTACTAAATCATTTTTAAAAATTACTCCCATATTCATAAGAGCACTTCTAATTGAATGATAACCATTGAAATAGCCTTTTTTTGTTTTCTCAACTATTTCCTCTTCACCCATACTTATTAAATCCCCAATTGATTTAATATCTCCATTTTGAGTTAACAAATTATAATATTCTTCTTCTACCCCATATTTTTTTAATTCACTAATAGGTATAAAATCAGCATTATTATTACGCTCTTCATTATATAAAGAAAATTTAAAAAGCATTCCCAAATTAGTCATTGTATCTCCCCCTTACTTGGTTAATATTATATATTAAATAAAACTAAAAGTCAAAAAAGCAATTAACTAAATAGTCAATTGCTTAAAATACTATATAGATTTAAAAGCTAAGACTTCTTCAATACTAATTTCAGTATTTACATTAACAAATTCAGTCATTGCATTATTTACTTTACTTACCCAACTAGGTTTAGCAATCTTTACCCCATTTTCGTTATAAGTCGGATTATAAACACGACCTATATCTTCAACAGTAGTAAGTCCTTTACCAAAATACCCATCACTAAGTAACTTGACATAACTTAAAATACCATATTCGATATTTTTATATTTGATAAGTCCTCCGCCAGACATACCACCAAAAACATTGTTTTTATTTAACATGCTTTGAACTGTATATCCCGATTCAATTTGAACAATTGCAGCCGCAATACTAAAATCAACATTATTATATAATTTACTAAAGTATTTTAATAAAGCTATAATATATTCTTTTGAATCATTACAAGGATCTATACTATTATCAAATAATTCTCTATTGCTATCCTCTAAAGCTAATAAATATTCACTTAATGTATACTCCAAATTAGTTGTATTTAATAAATTAATACTTTGATAATCTGCCTTTAATCTTTCAATTAAAGTATCCTGATTAATTTGAAATACATCAGCAAAAAAACTAACAATATCAAGATTATCATTGATATATATTTCCAATAATTCTTCTTCAGTGAGTACTCTTTTAGATTCTGGTTCATTTATTTTCGCTTCAAAAGTGCTTATTGAACTAACAAGCAACTCTTGATGCGAACTTCGGTGATATAATAGTAACATTACTATTAATATCATCACCCCCAAAATAACTAAAATAATTCCCTTTTTATTACTTATTATATAATCTTTCATCTAATTTATTATACTCTCCTTGTTTCAAGTATGTTCATAATTATACCATATGATACACAAAAATGCAAATCATCACCCTAAATGGCACCTATTAAGCTGCAATAATTTCAGGTGTTGTAGGCACACTACTATCATCTGATATTTCTATATTTGGAACGTTTCTTATTTGCTCATCACCCGTACTCATTGGATCTTGAGTATTACCATTAGAACTAGAAGATGGCATATTACCATTAACTTGCAATTTCCAGCAACTAGAAACATCACAGTTACTACTAAATGGCATTGGATTAGGCATTTCCATCTTTACAATCATTGGAATCTTAAATGCTCCCCCAAAACATACACAATTTCCTGGTTGTAATACTTTTTGTTTATCCAAAATATCCGCTGAAATATTTGGAAGCATTTCTCCAATATACTTAATATCTAAAGGGTGTGTCATCTTAAATATTAAGAAATTATTACATTGAGCTATAACAGTATCAGATATTTCTACTGGTCTTTGACTAATTATATCGAGTATTACCCCGTACTTACGACCTTCTTTAGCAATACGATCAAATATATTATATCCAAGTAAGAAAGTATCATTATCTTTTTGAATGTATCTGTGGGCTTCTTCTAAGAATAGGTGAAATGGTATCTTTGCCCTTTCTTTACTTTCTTTAGAAAAATCAAATATCAATCTTGAAATAATCTTAACAAACACCTTAGCAAAAGTATCATCGACATCTTCTAAATTGATATTGATAATTTGTGCTTTACGATCACCTACCGCTACTAAAGAAGATATATAGTCTTTAACAGGTATATATTCGCTAGAAAAATATTCATACATTTTACTATTTATAATAGAATTAAGTCTAACCCGAAGTATTACAGCATCATCATGCAAATTTTGGTTATGTTGAAATCCTTCGCTAATAAGAGTAAATTCCATAGCTTTAGCAAAATCTTTTAATGAATAACTAGCAGTTTCTGGAGCTTTAATCGAATCTAAATCGTCATTAATTTTACCTAAAATATAGTTAGTAATAAGTACTGATTCTCCAAAATTACCATTAGAATCTATTTCAAAGCATTCACTAAATGTTCTAGTATAACCAAGCCCTGGAATAACAGAATCAAAATTAAATTCTGGTGTATTACATACTTCAATTATCGTAAATATTTCATTTTTCTTACTAGCCACCGTTTCATTACTAAATAATACTGCAAGTAGTGCTTTAGCAATCAAATGATTTTTATAAGCTCTTGATTCTTCAGAATCAGTTGAAAATATCTTGGCTAGCTTAATTGTATGTTCAATTATAGGAAGTTGCGCATGATTTGATGCTTGTAAAAGCAAAGCCATATCATCAAGTTCTAATAAACTTACCGGAATCTTCAAAAGTATATCTGTTTCATCAGTAGGATTAGTTGTAATAAACTTATAACTATAATTAGGATTTATTTCGTTTAATCTGCCAAAAGCATTTTTATATTCACCAAATGAATCAAAAATAAACAAATTAGCATTATATTGTACTGAAAACTTATTATTAAATATATTTTGAATAATCCTTGCTACCCCACAAGATTTACCAGAACCAGAGTTACCAAATATCGCTAAATGGTTAGAAAATAAACTATTAATATCAGGACATATATTAAATCCTTTATAAATAGCACTTTCCCCTAAAATAAAACTTGAAGCATTATAGGTACCCACTAATTCCATTAATTCTTCCGAATTAATCATTCTAATCTTACTAGTAAGCATTGGTTTTCTTAAAACCCCATTTACATACTTACCATTTATATATTCTCCTAAAAACCTAATTTTTATTACTTCATTACCCAGTTCAAATACTTCCCCTAATATTCTTTGGTTACTTTCTTCGAATATGACATTCATATTCATTAAATCCGCTTCACTAGCTTCCTTTTGTAAATTTTCAACATGGGCTTCACTATCCCCAATATAAACTATTTTTCCAAACATTTTTATCTCTCCTATGCTATATAAATTATAACATAGCATAAAAAAAAGTAAAAGGTTATTTTACTTCAAATTCTCTTCCAGCAAATTTATAATCGATTAATGATCCTTTTTCGATTCTAATAAAATAAATTAATAATTCATCACTTTCTTTTACTTCTTTATTAGCATCATAACCAATTATTACACCTTCATCAGTAATTTCCAAATTTATTTCATTAATCTTTAAATCATCCTCATAATAAATATAATCGATTATATAATCATAATCATCAAAATCTCCATTAGTCAAAAACACATCTCTAGCTATTCCTAATTCATCTAGCAAATCTGTATATTCCGTATAAGCAGTAAGCATAATTGATTCATGCTCTTTATCATCATTTTTAATAATTATCCCATCAGCAATAGTACGATACCCTTTATCTCCTAAACCAATCCATATTCCTAATAACGCTGCTGTAAATATGACTAATATTACTAATAAACCAACTAAATAATGATATATTGTTATTTTCATAAAATCACTGTTCCAGTCCAATTATATTTGTCATCATTAATGACAAAACTACTTTGATATTCTACCCTTAAGCCACTAAGATTGTCAACAATATATTCATCAAAACTTACATTTTCTTTATCAATATCATTACTTGTAAAAGTTAATATAACTGTTTCATATAATCCGTTCGTATATACTTTATATTCAGTTATATTCTGAATTTTTTCTTCACTATAAAATAATATATCTTCTGTTAAGTATATATTATTATCACTAATATTTATATTAATAATATCTCTATCTGCTTTATACATTATTCCGTTATAAGTATTCTTTTTACATATATATTTATGATTATCATAACTACAATCATTTTTACCATTAACATTAAAATCTTTATTAACTATAAATAAATCACTACCATATAAATCACTTATTTTGGATCCTAATTCTCCAGAATCAAATGAATCACTACCAACATTATTAAAATATCCCTTAGTAAGTAGTATATCGTTATTTATATCTTTAATTGTTACATCTTTATCTTGATATGCTGTAACATATATAGGATTATTAACATCTACATAAGGTATTATATATTGTAATTCTTGACTTAAAGCATCTGTTCCTCCATCAAAACTAATATTAGTAGATACATTCATCGCTTCCTCTTTACTCCAATTAAGATTATAAATTACGATACACAAAGTAAATAAAAATAACAATATCGCAAAAGCTAACAATATATTACCTTTAGCATCTTTAATATCTTTCATAGTCATACCTCATTTTCTAAAATAAGTATAACATTTTATTAAACTTATGTCATTATTTTTTATTATAAAGCAATTAAACACTACCTATATCAATTATATAAGGATCAGTTTTAGTACCAGTTCCTCCAGCTAAATTAACACTCGAATCTAAATAAAAGCAAGCTCTTACCCCTCTATATCCATCGTTAGAATAATATGCATAATATCTATCTATAAAACCTGTAGCGCCAACAAAAAATACTGTAGAATCATCATCTGTTAACCTAGTTATTGTCCAATCCCAACCACCTAAAAACAACCAATTATTTTCTTGATTACTTGAATTATCATAATAATACAATGTAGTTAACCAATTATCTGGACTAGCAGCATAACCGTAATCTGATACATACATTAAACCTATTTTAGAATTATAAGTAGTCTCTACATTGTTTTCTAAAAGTTCATATTGGTATACCGTTTTTATAGTAGAATGACTAATGTTATTATATAATCCACCACCAATTTGCCAATCAAAATTAACTATAAAATTACTCCAATCACTATTAATGTTTGACAAGAAATAATTATTTAATTGAGTATTAAGACTACTTGTAGACCATGAATTATTGTTAGTTTTATTCCAAAAAAATGTTTCTATAATAGATTGTGAGCCTTTATAAAATCCAAAAAAATCAACATTAGGATCAGCATTAAAAGCAGACGAAATTCCCAATTCTAGAGAAGTCATATAATCACTTTTTATTAATTTGACTTGTCCATCAAATACCCCTATAATACGGTACAGGTTATCTGCTGGACATGTTTCTGCATCTGACCCAAAACATATATAATTATCAGGATCTGCACCAGCATATCTATACGAATTGTCTCCCGCTTCTTGTGAAGCATTCGTGTATGTTCCTTGGCCATCATGATAATATAATCCATTTTCTCCATCCATACCAGTATATACTTTATTAGTAATATAATATGTCAAAGTCTTAGGCTCCATATCAAAATATACATAACATTTATCATTGTTTATAGCCTCAACCATAACTCTACTTGTAGCATCATCCCAATATATTTCACTATTATTTTCACAACTAGATAAAGTCTCATTAAAAATAAAGCCGTCTTGAGGCCACACATTATCACTAGTTACTTGATATTCACCGCTATCCACTCCAGTTTCATACATCATAGTTAATGTATTACTTGCTAACACCGAATTATTTCTACTATTTTCAAATACTACCTTGGAACTGTCGTCATAATATAAGAAAAATAATGAAATAACTAAAGAAAAGACAGCCAAACTAGCCACCACTAGAACACCTTTTTTCATCAAAAACACCTCTTAGAATCAATAATATCAAACAAAGCCTAAGAATTATGTCGAACCATGTATAATTAATAATTTTTTGTAAATAATAACTACTAGGCTATATAAATATATTATAAAATTTCCCAGTTTTATTTTGTAGTAATCAAAATGATATCAGACTGACCACTAGCAAAATTATTATCATATTGATATCATTTTTAAGAGAAGTTGGTAGGTGTAGTATGAAAACGTTTAATCCTTATCCATTAAGAATAGATGAAGAATTAATGGATGAATTAAAAGAAATGGCTGAGGCCCATTCGAGAAGTGTAAATAAAGAAATTGAATTTTTAATCAAGGAAGCCACTAAAAAATTTAGGCTCGAAAATTCTGATGAAATCAAACCAAAGAAAAAGATACCGCGGAGTCCATGGCGGCGCTGACGGCGCTGATCGCCCGCGCCCGCAAGGAGGGGACCATTTCGGCCTCCGAGCTGGTCTCCGAACTGGAAAAGCTGGACCTGTCGGTG
>CALVVJ010000005.1 GCA_944363835.1 uncultured Bacilli bacterium
AGAAGAACTGATTTAGTTGTCAAATCATCCAAACTAAATTTAGCAAATTCAATATAATTATCACAAAAATCATTCCAGATAAAACTATAAAGTTCAGAGCCAACGATATTAAATTCATAACGTTCCATCCTTTTAGTAACTACTTTTATCAAATTATTTAATTTAGTTAATATCCATTTATCTTCTTCACTTAAATTATCTAAAGTATAATTACTATCGTTTAAATCTTCAATATTCATTAAAACAAAACGTGAAGCATTCCATAGTTTATTGATAAAGTTCCATGTTGATACAACTTTTTCTTCGTCGTATCGTAAATCCATTCCTGCTGCTGTACTAGTTGCTAAGAAGAAACGTAGAGCATCAGCCCCATATTTGTCGATAACATCCATAGGGTCAACACCATTACCCAAAGACTTACTCATCTTTCTTCCTTCTTTATCGCGAATTAAACCATGAATTAAACAATCTTTAAATGGTCTTTGCCCTGTAAAATGTAATCCTTGGAAAGTCATTCTATTTACCCAAAAAGGAATAATATCATAACCAGTAACTAAAACATTATTAGGATAAAATTTCTTAAAATCATCAGTAATTTCTGGCCAACCTAAAGTTGAAAATGGCCACAAAGCACTACTAAACCAAGTATCTAATACGTCTGGATCTTGTACCCAATCATCACCTGGAGCAGTATCTCCAACATATACTTCATCACCTTTATACCAAGCAGGAATTCTGTGTCCCCACCAAAGCTGACGAGATATACACCAATCATATGTTATTTCCATCCAGTGGTTCATGATTTTTTCAAAACGGGCTGGGACAAAATTTACTTTAGTATCTTTATTCTTTTGATTTTCTAAAACAGCATCTGCTAAAGGGCGCATTTTAACAAACCATTGCTTTGATAAGTATGGTTCAATCATTACCCCACTTCGCTCACTATGGCCAACATTATGTGTTATTTCTTTAACAGAAATAAGTAAATCTTGTTCTTCTAGGTCCTTAATTAATTCTTCACGGCAAGCAAATCTGTCAAGACCTACGTACTTACCAGCGTTTTCATTCATTGTGCCATCTGGATTAATGACAACAATTCTCTCTAAATTATGTCTATTTCCTACTTCAAAGTCATTAGGATCATGCGCTGGCGTAATTTTTACAATACCCGTTCCAAATTCTGGGTCAGCGTGTTCATCTCCAATGATTGGAATTAATCTATTAACTATTGGTAATCTTACCATCTTACCAATTAACTTATTATAACGATTATCTTTAGGATTTACTGCTACTGCTGTATCCCCAAACAATGTCTCCGGTCTCGTCGTTGCCACTTCTAAATAATCTTCAGTTCCAGCAATGTAATATTTAATGTGATAAAAAGCTCCCTTTATTTCTTTATAAATTACTTCTTCATTAGATAAAGCTGTCATTGCTGCTGGATCCCAATTGATAATTCTTTCTCCTCGGTAAATTAAACCTTCATCATATAAAGTTTTAAAAACATAATTTACAGCTTTATTTAAGCCTTCATCTAAAGTAAATCTTTCTTTAGAATAGCACAAAGATAACCCAAGCTTTGCCCATTGTTTATGGATATTATCAGCATATTCATCTTTCCAATCCCAAGCATATTTAAGCCATTCTTCTCTAGTTAAACTTCTTGGATTAATTCCCATATCTTTAAGTTTAGCATCAACTTTAGCTTGAGTAGCAATTCCTGCATGATCCATTCCCGGAAGCCACATTGCATTATATCCTTGCATTCTTTTAAAACGAATAATGATATCTTGTAGCGTTGTATCCCATGCATGCCCCAAATGAAGTTTCCCCGTAACATTTGGTGGAGGAATAACTATTGCATATGGTGGTAATCCATCTCTTTCTTCAAAATAATTATTTTGAAGCCAACTTTCATATTTTCCTTCTTCAACCATCTTATGGTCATATTTTTTATCTAACATACATCCTCCTAAAAATAAAAAGGATGATACCAAGGAGTCATAAATGACGGTACCATCCTTTATTTAGCTTAATAATTTTAAGGCATCCCTGCCGTATTTCTCCATTTGCAACCTTCAAATAACCTTAATTTTAGTTTCCACCACCCACTAAATCTCTTTAAATAAGAATTATTTTACTCCTCAAACTTCTTAAAAATACACGTTTATTCTAACAAATTTTTTATCCTAATTCAATAGTTTGATATAAATTTCCATCGATAATAATTTCAATACCTGCATCTGTTTGATTAAAATACATCGATGTATACGCCGGCAAAGGAATATTTTGTAAAGGAGCTGAGTTACAATTTTGATATACTTGTAACGTGCTAGCATTATCCAAAATCATAATATATTCTCCTGCTGCATAAACTCCACTCTTTGTAACTGATGCTAAATATTCTTGACCATCATAATCATAAATATGGTAAGCATTATCATAGACAACATAGTAATTTGTATTAAAATCAACTATCTCTGCTCTAGCGGCATCACTACTACTTGTTCCATCATTATTTAAAATATACCAATAATTATCTCTTAAAGCAATAAACTTTGAAGTATCTAATTTACCATCAATAATATGGGCCGGTAAACTGATATACTCATAATCATAACTAACCAAAGGAACAAAAGCATCATTAGTAATTCCTACAACTCCCCATTTTCCTTCGTCATTTCTAGCAATCAATACCGGTGATGTGTGTTCAACATGATAATCCTTCAAAGCTGCAAAATTACTAATCGTTCTACCTATTAAAATACTATAAACATAATCGACTCCATTTTGATTAATCAAAGCAATATTGGGATTTAAAACCGCTGGCAACGCATAAGTTCCTTCCTTAAAATAATTAGTATGATATCCTGTATCATCAATTATAGTTGTCGTTTGCTTACAACCTAAGCAATCATAAGTTGCTAATAACTCATCATTATAGTAAAAATAAGCTTTATTATTATATATTAAGTCATGATTAGGGTTATCATCGACAATTGTAGGACCTTCCGTTTCTCTCGTAAAACTGCGATAAGTTCCCGCTATCGCCGCTGGCAAACATATTGCTAACAAAACAATTATTGTTATTAGAGTTTTCTTATCTTGCATAAAACCCCCCTTAACCCAAATTAACTTCCACTACTTGGTTACTTCCATTATGAGTATAAGTTAAAACTAATACGTTACCATTTAAACCATGTTTAAGTTCTTTAGCATAATCTTTACCATCGATAACAATACCTAAATCTTTAGCTAAATCGACATTACCAGCAGCAAATGAATAAATACCAACTTTATTACTACTATCTACAGTAATATAATATTTTTCTTCCATAGCAATATACTTATATTCACTACTTACTATACTACCATCTAAATCATAAATAAGATAATTATCACTAGACTTAACTAAAATATAATCTCCCTTATAATCTACTATTTCATTTTTAGTTGTAATATTTTCTGTTATTTCCTTACCTTTAGTATCATATAAATGATATGTTCCATCACTTCTTTGCATCAATATATTACCATTTAACCCAGATGCTTTCGTATTAGTATTACCATCACTATCTTTAAACGCTATAATACCTGTAACAGAACTAGATTCTATATTGACTAAACCATAAGAATCGCTAGTATTTTTAGCTAACACTACCGTACCAGCCGTTTCTACAAAATTAATCTTATTTTCATTATTATAATACTTAGCATCTACTTCTTTATATGTCGCCAGTTTTTTATTATTTTTTAAATCATATAAAATTATATTATCATTAGCACCAGGTCTTGAAGTATCTGCTATAAATACAAATCGTTCATTATATATTGGTAAGTATCCTAAATTAGGATTATCTTCTTCTTTAAATATATTACTTTCTTTAGCAATAAAGCAATTTGTAAGATCTGTCGTTGTATCCGTTACATCATTAGCATAATTACATGCATAACTACCTAATACTTCTGTCTTTTCAGCATCTTTATAAAAATATAATTTTCCTTGAAAATAACTATAATATTCTTGAGTCTTATTAAATTTACCTTCATTCAAATTGACATCATAATATTCTTCATCCCATTCAAGTCTCAATGTATTACCATTAACATACGCATCAAATGCTTCTTCTTTTCCAATTTGAACTAATTCATCATTAAATATTAATTCTGTATTATATTTATTACTATTAATTCTAATACCTTCCATCGTCATTGGATCTACTTCATTATCAAAAACAAATAATCTTTTATTATCAACAGCAATTATATAAGCATCGACAAATCGTATATAATCATATTCTTCTTCGCTTTGTCTAACACCTTGATAATTATATATATAGTAATCTCCATCTATTTTAACACTTATATTACTACCATTAAAATTCTTTATTTCTCCAGGAATATTCTTACTAACTTCCTTACCTTCTAAATCTATTAAAATATAATTTTTATTATTTGCGCCAACTATAGCATCACTATCTTGTATATATCCTAAATAATCATAATCAAAATCAATTAAATTATCTACTCCATCTGTACTAAATACTAAAGTTCCATAATTACTTTCCAAATTCTTAACTATTACTTTATCTTCACTTACTTCTTTAACTAATTCATATTCATCCATTACTTCCTCTGATTCAATATTATATAGTTTAACATTACCATCTTCTACTACTGTATTATCATAGACAAACACATAGTTATCTAAAATTATATCACTACGAAAATCAACTGGAACTCCATTTTCATAAACATTCTTACTTACATCAAATTCATCTTCATTACTATAATATGCTACATAACATAATTCATCATCTTTATTAGTACATTCATATTGTCCTAATTCTTCATCATTTTCTCCTAAAAAGACTAACCAACCATCTTCATAACGATAATTATCTTTTTCTACTATTACTAATGGTTCTTCTGGTTTCTTATTTTCCTCTTTATCATCTTTCTTAAATACTAAGAACCACAAAAGAACTCCAACTATAATTAGAAGAATTATAACTCCAAACATAATAATAATTGTCTTTTGTTTCTTAGTTAACTGACTCCATTTACTAGGACCCTTAACTTTCTTTTCTTTCTTCTTTTTCTTTTTACCATCTTCTGTATCAGTTACTTCTGGCATATCATATTGCGTATTTGTTATTTCCTCATTTTCATCAATTTCTACAATTTCATTCTTTTCCTTATTTTCTTCTTCATTTTTCTTAATTTCATTTAGGATATCATCTTCTAACATAACGTTACCTCCGTACTATTAATAATTGTAGCATATTTTTAAGCATTTTAAAAGAGCCTTTATAGCCCTTTTGTGATGAAGAAAAATTGACTCAGGGCTTCTAAAGTTTCCTGAGTACCAATCAACAAAAATATATCACATTCATTACTGTTTATCAATATTTAATTGTTTTTAAACTCTTGATACCAACTATCTAGTTTATCTTTTACAGTATTAAATACTTTACCACCAATATCCCCTAAAAAGTTAATAGCATTCTTCGTATAATACACTAGTTCATCTTTAGCATCAATTATACTTTGATAGTTTTCTTCTCCTAGTTTTTCGCGAGCAAAATTATTTAAGTTATTAGCCCCACTCTTAATTACTTCACTAGCCTTATTAAACGCTTTACTAGCTGTATCACTAATAGTTTCTTTATATCCTGGAATCTTACTTTCAATAGCATTATCTACTTTACTAGCAATTTCTAATACTTTTTGTTTTCCGCTATCTGTAAGTTCATTAAAAGTTACTCCATTAATTTCCCCATCATAAAACAAGAAATCTACAATACTAACAAATACCCCTTTAGCAGAATCACTAAAAGATGAATCACTAGTACTACCATTATTTATCTTAGTTAAAGAACTTTCTAAACTATTAATAACTACTTCATCATTACTTGAATATTCTATTACATCATTAGTACTAGTATTAGCATTACTTCCATTACTATTATCACTTCCACTATTTGTATTAGTCTTATTATTTTCTATTACTTTATTACTATCACTATCATTATTACCACTAATTACTTGTTCTTCTTTATATTCAACTGTACCACTAATTACCTCTACTTCATTATTACTAGATGTATCTTTAGTACTAGCAACCATATCAACTTTAGTATATACTTCTTTTTTATTTATACTAAGTCCAATTATTAACCCAATAGCAAGTATTAATATTGCTCCACAAATTAAAGGTATATTAGAACTTTTTACATACTTCATAGTAATCACTTCCTATGTATATATTATACTACAATAGTATGATTAGGTCAAAAAGTACCATCAGCTTCCATTTTTTCAAATTCTTCCTCTTTGCATATTATTTCAAACTGGATTAACTTTATTTAAACAAGCCATTAATTATTTTAAGTATATTAGAATTCCCTTTAGATTTATTTTATATAACACATAACTTTTATTGATTTCCATTAATATTTTTTTAAAATCTTTTTTACGTATTGTAAATTTAATTTGTATCACTTTTATTCAATTCGAGTGTATTCATAATACACAAAAATAGGGTAATTCGTTCACCATTGGGCGAACTTCTTACCCTATTTTTTATTGGTTTCACCGAAGTCAAACGCTATGCTCCAGTCAAAATTCTATATGGATTTCCTTGGGACCCATCACCACTTGAAAATTCTACACTAGACTCCAGATAGAAGGACGGGCGCACGCCGTAGCCGTAGTAGTTGCTCACGCCGCTGCTGTTCACAGTACCGAGAATCACGATGAACGCATGAGACGTATCGTCCGAATCGCGGGAAATTGTCCATTCTGTTATTCCTATATTCATCCAATCTGAACTCTTTGCTGGTTCATAATTATACAACTCTGTTGTCCAATAACTTGGATCTGCTGCATATCCATAATCCGACACATACATTAATCCTATTTTTGCACTATATGTTGTACTACTTGAACTACTTCCTAATTCCGTTGTATAGTATTGTTTTGCTGTATTTGTTTGGCTCCATGCCATTCCCCCTACTTTCCAGCTTGTTGTTGCTATCAAGTTACTCCATGTACTTCCTAATCCATTCAAATATGTTCCATTTAATGTTCCTGTATTTAATGTACTACTACTCCATGTATTACTACTATTCGAACTTGATCCGCTCCAATCATTATTTCCTATACTTGTATTTTTTATCAATTTTACTTGATTTCCAAATACTCCGATTATTCTGTATAGGTTATCTGCTGGACAACTTGCGGCATCACTTCCAAAACATACATAATTATTTGGATTTGCACCTGCATATCTGTATGATTCATCTCCAGCTTCTTGTGCTCCGTATGTTCCACTTCCATCATGGTAATATAAATCATTTACACCGTCTTCTGTATATAAATTTGTTATATATGTTGCAAAATTTCCTAAACTTGTTGTCATTGGTTCTTTTTGAATTATTAATTCTGCACTAAAACTTTTTCCTGTATTTTCATTTTGATCACTATCTAAGTTTACAAATATTACTTCTATCTTCCATTCTTGCGTAACTGTACCAGTTGATACTATTTCATAATTATCTGCTATCGTGATAAGACCTATAGATGTTGTTATATCAAAGCCTGATACTCCTCCACTAGTTACATAATTATATCCATCTAATGTTGTTACTTCACTTCCTTCGGGATTTGTTATTTTAAGTAACATCTCTGCTTGATTATCTTCTGTTGTATATACAAAATCATTACTTGTAATATTTAAATATACATAATAATTTCTTGTAGCAATATTTGTTGCATTATTGGCGGTTAATATTGCTCTTGCATATGTTTCACCACTTTTATTACCCATTCCACTTCCAAAGTCTTCTTGGTTTGCAGTTAAACTTATTGCATTACCTACTTGGAATGATAAGTTATCGGTAGTATTTGTTGTTGCATTAACATTGATATTCCCTGTTCCCCCACCTTGAGCTGTGAAATATGCATATGTTGCTCCAACTACTACTGCAATAAAAGTTAACACACCTAAGAACGATAACGCTAATACTTTCTTTTCATTTGGTTTCTTTTCCATACAAAATATACACTCCTTCTAAAATTTCTAATAACAGTATAACATGTTGTAATTACTTATTTTGTTGAATCCTCGTATACTATATAACTATTTATTGCTAGTTGTGACTAGCATTATTATAATCATTTTAGAAGAAATATTTCTAAAAGTCAATATATACTGTCAGGCTATACAAAGCTTTTTGTAAACAAAACTCTCCAACAAGAACAAGCATTGTATTTAAAAAGCATTTAATATTTCATTATTAGAAATTAAAAACATTTTCATCTATATCAGTCACTTAAATATTACCAATAATACCAATTTCAAAATAAAAGAAAACTTACCACAAATGGTAAAGCCTTCAACTTTTTCAATTTTTTATCTCTCATACAAAGTAACCATAATGAGAAAAAGAAATAAACTGTTGTTAAAAAAAAGGAAATAGCTATTTTTCTCAGATATATATAAATGAAAGGAGGAAAAAATTAAATGTATACTTTTTCAAAAATAAGAAAGGAAGATGATAACATGAAAAATGAAATAGTATTATTTGAAAATCAAGATGTAAAATTAGAAGTTAATGTTAAGGATGAAACTGTATGGCTTAACCGTGAACAAATTGCCAAACTATTTAACAGAGATATCAAAACAATAGGAAAACATATTAATAATGCACTACAAGAAGAACTGGATTATTCAACTGTCGCAAAATTTGCGACAGTTCAAAAAGAAGGCAATCGAAATGTTACAAGAGAACTAGAATATTACAACCTAGACATGATTATCAGCGTAGGATATAGAGTTAAATCAAAGCAAGGAATTGTATTCAGAAAATGGGCAAATAAAGTATTAAAAGATTATTTGCTAAAAGGATACGCTATAAACCAAAAGAGATTAGAATACTTAGAAAAAACTGTTAAACTAATAGATATTGCAGGAAGAATTGATAATAATATAAGTGCCCAAGAAGCTAAAGAAATAATCAAAGTAATCAGTAATTATTCTAACGCCTTAAATTTACTTGATGATTATGATCATCGTACTATAACCAAACCTAAAGGTAGTATTAATAATAATATAATTACTTATGAAGAATGTTTAGAAGTAATTAGTAAACTTAGATTTAATAGTGATAGTAATTTATTCGCCTTAGAAAGAAATGAAGGATTAAAAGCTATTTTAGGAGCAATTTATCAATCTTTTGATAGTAAGGATGTTTATCCTACTACAGAGGAAAAAGCCGCCAATTTCTTTTATATGATAATTAAAAATCATGTATTTATCGACGGCAATAAAAGAATTGCTGCAACATTATTCATTTACTTTTTAAATTATTACAATATTCTATATAAAGATAATAAACAAATAATTGATAATAATACCCTAGTAGCCCTTACTCTTTTAATCGCTGAGTCTAATCCTAAAGAAAAAGAAATATTAGTTGATTTAGTAATGAACTTTTTAGTTTTATAAAACAAAAAGAAGAAATTGTATCAGTCTAATTTCTTCTTATTTTTCTTTCTAAATTTATAAAACCAAACAATAAAACCGATAAATACTATTACAAGTATTATCAAAACTATATGAGAATACTTATCAAATATACCTAATATAGATTCCCAATTATCTCCCACTCTATTACCAATAAATATTAATACTGTATTCCATATCGCTGAACCTACAGTAGTATAAAGTAAGAATTTAAGCATTGGCATCTCACTCATCCCCGCCGGAATTGAAATTAAACTCCGAACAATTGGAACAAATCTACAAAAGAAAACCGTAATATTTCCTTTTTTATCAAACCATTCATCAGCCATTTCAATGTCTTTTTCTTTTAGCCTTAAAACTTTACCAATTTTCCCCGACACTATTCTTTTAAGTCTTTCTTTGTTAAATATCTTACCAATATAATACAAAGCTATTGCTCCAATTACTGAACCAAGTGTCGCAGCAATAATCATAATTACAACGTTCAAATCGATTGTTGTAGTTAAAAAACCTCCCCCAATAAGTATTACTTCCGAAGGTATCGGTGGAAATATATTTTCAATAGCAATTAAAGCAAATACAGCAAAATAACCATACTTACTCATTAAAGATAGCATTAATTCTTGCATAATCGTCTCTCCAATCAATAAAATTTTATCATCTATTAATATATATAGCAACTATTATTTAATATTATCTAAATTACCTTTCAAAGGAATTACTTTCCATCCTTTTAATTCATCTAAATAAGGTTCATAATAATCATTTAATAGATAAACTTTCTTATTATAATAAAAACCAAAAGCTATCTCTGCTAGTGAATTAGGGCCAATATAATTTTCTATTTCATTTTTAGTACTATTAACCACCAAAATATAAGTATTTTCTGGTTCAATTATTCTTGCAAAATGGCTTCTAGAAGCTACCACTTTAGGTAATCCTTCCATACATTCTTTAGGGGTTAATACACTATAGCCTTTAGTTTCCAATATATCCTTAACTTCTAATATTTTATCTTTAACTTTCATACTACCACATAAAACTATATTTTTCATTATATTTCCCTACTTCCTTTACCAAGTAATTCTTCCAATTCTTTTAAAGACTTTTTTATATATTTTCTATTTATACCTATAATAGGTATTTTTAGCTCTGCTATATTAGCATATAACTTTTCCATAAATAATCCCATTCTCTTTTCCATACCTTTATTTGTATAAATATAATTAACACAACAAGAAGGAGATTGTTCAATTCCTAATATTGCTACTACTTCATAATTTGCATCTACTAAATCCTTTATTTGTTTAGCAACTTTTAAAGCTAAAGTCATACAATGTTCATTAAATTCAACTGTATTATATTTAGTTATTCCTTTTGGTTCCCGAATTAAACTATTATTAAATTCTGCTTCTATGCAAGGCATTTGAATGATATTAACATCATTATTTAAAAGTAAATCTACAATTGGTTTTATAGAACTTTTCCATTCATATTTTACTATTCCTTGAGCTTGATATGCTTGAGCAATTAGGCAAAAAGGAATAAAAACAAACTTTTTACTTCTATTATCCATTATATATATTTCTCCGCTAAATTAATATTTTTATATGCATCTATAATTTCAGCAATTTTCGGATAAAGTTCTTTGATATATACATTTACACAAGCATCCATAATAGCCTTATTCACACCATTATCTACCACTGGCATTCCAAGCAAACACTGACTCTCACTCATTTTAGGGACAAAACCATGAGCAAGTATTTTATTCTTTATAGCATAATCATCCTCTTCATCTAATAATGGAAACACGATTTCTAAATCAAACTCTTTAAATAAATTTTTAAATTGTTCGATCATTTCTTCTTGTTCAATAGCAAATAGTTGACTTTTTCTTGCTCCATCAACCACTAGTTTTATATTTTCCTTTTTACAGATAATTATTGTAAGTATATACATTGATAATCGACAAGCTAAACAATTAAATTGAGAAATAGTTATATTCCCAAACTCATTTTTTATATAATCTATTTCATAATTATAAAATAAACGTATCAATTCTCTAAAAATAGCATCAGTTTTTTTAATTCCTATTATATTAACTCTATCTCCAAATTTCTTTTTTATTTTCCTAGCTCCCACCAATACATTTTGACATTTTAACTCTTGTCCATTATCAAATGTTACTAAATTTACTCTATATCCCTTATCTAACATCAACAATGACGCCAAAAAAGAATCCTTGCCTCCTGAAAAAAGCACTAAAACATCTTTCACTATAACAAAAACTCCTTTCTACCGTCTTTTTAACAACCACAAAGATTCGACATGATAAGTATAACTAAACATATCTAAAGCGTATGCTTTTTCTAAAACATAATCACCCATTAATAATTTATAATCTCTTACTAATGTTTGTGGATCACACGATACATAAATTATACTCTCTGGCTTTATTTTAAGCAACACTTCAATTATATCCTTAGTTAACCCACATCGAGGTGGATCAACTATTACTTTCGTAAAATCTAAAGTTATTTTATTTATTGCATCTTTTACATCATTTAACAAAAATTTGACATTATTTAATCCATTTATCTGAGCATTAAAAATTGCATTTAGGATTGCATTAGGAACTATCTCAATACCTACAACACTTTTGGCTTTTTCACCAGCCATCAAACTAAGTGTTCCTACCCCACAATATAAATCCAATACCTTATCATTTGCCCTAATATTATCTTTTACTATTTGAAATAATTTAGATGCTACATAAGGATTTACTTGAAAAAAAGAATCATATGATATTTTAAATAGACAATTATTAATTCTTTCAAACAAATAACTTTCTCCATAATAAACTTTATTATTGATAATTATTCCCACTAATTTAATATGTTTTTTTAATTTATCGACATCGATATCTAATTTATCATTACTATTAATAACTAATAATATTTCTTCATTTTGATTACATCTAATTACTACTTCTCCATTCATAATATTAAAAGTTTTAACAAAAGAAAGACAAGTATTGATTGCTAAATTAGCAATTCTACACGCAAGAACTTCTATTAATTCATGACTACCACTTAAATAATATCCAATTTTTCCATCAATTACTTTTAAACTTATTTTATTACGATAATTATATGGTTTTGGATTATCGATCATTTCCACTTCATGAACTATTTTATTTTTTCTAAGTGTATTGTCTATTTTTTCTTTTTTATATTGAATGGTTTTATCATATTCTAAACTTTGAAGTTGACATCCTCCACATTTAGCAAAATAAGGACAAGGCGCCGCAATTCTGGAAGGTGATGATGCAATTAACTCTAAACATTCTGCTTCATTGAACTTCTTTTTTTCTTTTGTAATATTAATTCTTACAATATCCCCAGGTATTGTTTTAGGAACAAAAGTAATCTTACCATCGACATAAGCCACTCCTCTTCCTAAATCATCTAATCTAACTATTTCTACTCTCATAAATGTCCAACTCCTATCCAATTATATCACAATATTAATTTTTTCCGTAATAAATTCCAGTTATTGGTAAATATTATAAATGGTGATGTATATGAACAAAATAGTAACAAGAATCCAAAAGGAATTTAGCAAAACTCCTGATTTAATTATCAAAGAAATAAACTTAAATATTTTAAACACTATCTATGTTATTTACTTAGAAACCGTAAGTGGTAGTAATAAAGTAAATGACTATATTTTAAAAAACTTGATAGCTAGTCAAAACAAAATTAACAAACATAACTTAAAATCATTTCTCGCTGGACCCAATACCAAAGAGATAAAAAATGCGGATGAAATAGAATACTTTCTTACTAATGGGTTTACTATTATCATCCTAAAAGACCTAATATATGGCGTCGAAACTAGAGCAGACATTAACCGAAGTGTTTCCCCTGCTGATGTTGAAACTTCCATCAATGGTCCCAAAGATTCCTTTACAGAAAACTATCAAATAAATTTAGGCCTAATAAAAAGGAGATTAAAATCTCACAACTTAAAAATTGAAAATCGCGTCGTTGGAAGAAAAACGAGTACCCAAGTTGGTCTTTTATATTTTGATGACATCGTCGACAAGAAGACTGTCCAAAATGTTATAAAAAGAATTGAAGCCATCGACATCGATGGCATCATCGATTCTAGTTCTCTAGGCTTTCTCATCAGTGGTGAAACCAATCACGTCTATCCCACCTTCTTACAAACAGAACGTCCCGATATGGTAGCAACTGCTCTTTTAGAAGGAAAAATGGCCATAGTTATCGACACCACCCCCTATGTTTTAATAATTCCAGCTTTCTTTATTGACTTTATAAACCCCAACATTGATAACTACTCCAAAAGTAAAAATGTCAACTTTATCAAAATTCTAAGATTATTTGCTTATTTTCTCTCGATGATTGCCCCAGCTCTATATATTGCTATTATGAATTACAATCAAGAAACGATTCCTACTAGTCTTCTCATCGACTTTGCTATCCAGCGCAATGGTGTCCCATTTCCCACCATCGTCGAAACTCTACTTATGCTCGGCGTCTGTGAAATACTGCGTGAAAGTGACTTAAGATTTCCTTCCAATTATGGTTCAGCTATATCTATACTTGGGGCCATAGTACTCGGTGAAGCATCTGTATCTGCAGGTATCGCCTCTCCCATAACTATTATTGTAATTGCTATAACTTTTATTTCCAGTCTAACATTTAGCAATGTCGAAATAAACAATTCTCTGCGTTTCTTTAGATTTGTTTTCATAATTCTTTCTGGTTTCTTTGGTCTATATGGTATTACTTTAGGAATTTTATTCTTTCTAATCTATACCACAAACATTACTAGTTTTACCAAACCATACTTTGCTCCTTTAGCACCTTTTGATAAAACTTATTTCCACAATACCGTTATAAAAAGTCCCTTAGCCAAAGATACTAAACGAAGTAATTTATTTACTAAAACCAATATAACTAAACAACAAAATAAGGAGGACTCGTGAAAAAAATATTTCTAATACTATTTCTATTTTTACTCACTGGCTGTTATGACTATAAAGAAATAAACGATTTAGGGATTATCTCAGCTATTGGCATCGATTTTAAAGATGACGAATATATCATAACCTTAGAAGTTTTAAATGACCAAATAAATAAACAATCAGAAAAAGTTAAAAGTTATACTAAAACTGCTAGAGATAAGTCCTTAGCTAAAGCCTTAGAAAATACTGCTGATTTACTTTCTAATCAAGCTAATTATACCCATGTCAAACTAATGATCCTCGGAGAAAATATCGTCGATGGCAAGTTTGATACCATCATCGATTTTTTCATGCGTAGCACTTACTTTCGGGAAAACTTTTATGTCATTTCTTCCCTTGATACTAAACCAAGTCAAATTTTAGAAAATACCACTTCTGAAAACCCTATCGCTAGCACTGCTATTATTAACATGTTAGAAAGTCTCAACTATTCGAGTAATAGTGCTGTTTTAAAAACATTCGATCAAGTAGTTGAAGAAATTCTAGCTTTTGGTAAAGATACATGTTTTTCCAATATAACTCTTAATGATGATGAATTTACCATCGACGGTTTAGCTATATTTGATAAATATACTTATAAAACTACTTTAGATAACGACCAAGCGACAATTTATAATATCCTATCTGGCAATTTCTACCGTCCTATCTTTTCTAAAGAGTATGACAATACCTTTTTCTCAATCGCCGTAAGTGCTGGAAGTGCTAACATAGAAACCAACAATCAAGAAATATCTATCAAAGGAACCTTAACTGGTAAAATTATGGATAATGAACCAAACTTCGATATTCGCAGTCTAGATACCCTATCTTCTCTAAACAAAGATTTTCAAAAACTAATAAATCAAAAACTGACAGATTTTATTAAAGTCTTACAAGAAAATAAAAGCGACATTCTCTTTATCGCTGAAGCATATTATCAAAAAAATCGCCTTAAAGAAGAAAACTTTTGGGTTAACTTAAACATCACTAGTGATATTGATTTTTACATCAACAAAAAAGGCTTAATATATGAGGTGCAAGATGAAAACTAACAAAAGTATTTTAGCATATTTTCTATCCCGTAGTCTTTTCCTAGGTGGAGGTATTTCAACTTTATTTCTATATAGCAATAAAGATGCTTATATAAGTATTTTACTAGGAAGCTTATTAGGCATTGGCATCGTCTATATTATTTCTAAAGTAAGTAGTAACATTACTACTTCCCTAACAGAATATTTAAAAGAAAAAAACCTTCTTAATATATTAATTCGCCTAGTATTTATTATTTATCTTCTTTTTTTAATAGCAATATCCCTAATTATATTAGCAACATTTCTTTACTCTTACTTTATTCCCTTTACGCCTTCATTAATATCTTGTCTTCCCTTTATTATTTTAACTACTCTTTTAAATTCTAAAAGCACTACTAAAATAAGTTATGTTGCTCAAATACTACTAGTCATAAGCATATTCCTAATAATTACTAAAACTCTTCTCCTAACTAATGAATTTGACTTTAGTAATCTAGTTCCAATATTCAGTACTAAACCTACATCTATATTTAAAACTGCTACTATATTTGCTATTCTTTCTACATCTCCCTTCCTAACATTAATCGATGAACAAATTACTTTTAAACAAAATTTAAAATACTATCTTTTAAGTATGTTAACTATCTTTATTGTTGTTCTTTCCATAACAGTTGTTCTAGGAGAAATGGTAAATATCTATAGTTATCCAGAATACTCTGTATTGCGAAAAATAAGCCTCTTTAACTTCATCGAAAACATTGAAAACTTCGTCTCCGCCGGTTGGTTCTTCGATATCTTTATTAGTCTAAGCATCTGTTCTTTAAAATTTAAAAACTTAATAAATAGACAGAGTAATTTTATCCCTTTCATCGTAGTTTTAATTATTTTAAAACTTGTAAGTGATTATATTGCCAATAACTTTTACAATTCTATAGCTATTTATAAAGTATTTCCTTGGATTCTTGGTATCCTTTTACTAATCATCTTAATCTTACTAGCATTAAAAAAGAATAGTAACCAGCACTATTCTAAATCCACCGTGAAATATATATAACTCTTGTAGTATATTCTTCATAATTATCAAAAATACGTAAAATAGATTTAATTATTTCTTTAAGCAAATCTTTAGCATCCCTTTGTACTTTTATTTGAACAATTTGCTTTTGCATTTCTTTTCTAAACAAATAATCATCAATATATTTACTTACTACATGATCTAATTGTTTAACTGATTCTACATCTTCCGGGTTATTAATATCTATTTTAAAAATATATTTTTGATATAACTTTATTAATTTTTCACTAATTTTATCATCTTCATATGGTGTAAAACTTAATATTTTATAAAAATTTGGACAAAAAGCTAATATTTGTTTATTTCTATCCATCAAATCACCTTCTACCTTAAATAAATATTACTACAAATAAAGTATTTTGTAAATACCTAAAAAGTGATATAATTATGATAATTGGAGGGTGATAGCATGGCTACTCGAAGAAAGCTAAAAAAACAAGTTTATTTTGTCCTCGGAGGATTAATTTTATTTATAGTTCTTCTCATAGTGGGAATAAATAAATATCAAGAATATAAATACCATCAAACTAATGAATATAAATTATTAGAAAAAGGTTATTCAGAGGAAGAAGTAAACAAATTATTAGAAAACTTTACTAAGCAAGAAGACATTGATTACTTCCTTACCAATGATAAAGATAGTAAGTATGTAAGTATTCTCGATGAAGATTATTACTTGAGTAAGAATTACTATAAATATTTAAATTACATGCAAGAAAATCCTGATTTAGATTTAAGTAGTGTCGTAAGAAATATCAATATTCATTTAGATAAAGACTTCTATGAAGAAACTTATTCTACTATAGAATCTTTAGATACTTCAATGTTAGTCAATAAATATTATTTACTAGATTCTAGTTATGCTCCAACAGATTTAGTAAACGTTTCACAAACATATGCCTGGGGCGAAATTGGCTCCCAACAAGTAAGAGAAGTTGCCTATAACGCTTTTCTAGATATGTGGAATGCCGCTCATGAAGAAGGCTATTATTTGATGATTAATTCCTCATATCGTTCTTATGCCGATCAAGAAGCCGTTTACAACAATTATAAAAACTCTAGTGGAGAACGCTATGCGGACAGCATTGCAGCTAGACCCGGTTCTAGTGAACATCAAACTGGTTTAGCCATTGATATATTTAGCAAAACTAACACCAACAAAAATACCTTTGCTGAAAGCGCTGAAGCCCAATGGTTAGCTGACAATTCTTATAAATATGGTTTTATTTTAAGATATCCCGAAGATAAAGTTGATATCACCGGTTATAGTTATGAAGCATGGCACTTCCGTTACGTCGGCGAAGATATTGCCACCTATATCTATGAACACAACATAACATTTGAAGAATACTATGCTTACTTTTTAGAAGATTGAAATGTTTTCAATCTTTTTAAATGCTTTTCTTCCTCTTCTGGCACCAAACTACTATTAAACTCTAAAAACATATTAGGAAAATTATCTCCTAGCATTTTTTTAGAATATTTTACTACTTCTAAAATATCTGCTTCAATTAATGGCAAAAGCATTTCTTCAAATATATCTTTACTCTTTTTCTTATCGTTAAGATTATTATAGAAATGCACAAAATCTCCGACAGTCTTTGCACCATTCATCGAAAGTAAATATAACATTGTTTGATAATCTATTCCGCTCAATTTATAATGCGTATTACTTGCTATAGTTTGCATGACACTTTCTTTTTCCAATTCTAATTTAACCGTTTCTAACATAAATCGCAAAAAATAGGTTATATCACAAGTTCCTTTTGCCTCCCGAATAATTCGGTCATAACTACTACCAGCAAAGCCAATGCCGCGATTGAAGATTATATAAGGATAAGCACCCTTATTAAGTAAATGCCACAATGCCATAGTTCTCGAAGTTCTTCCATTGACATCAAAATAAGGATGAATATAAACAAAATAAAAATGTAATATCTGTGATTTAATATATTCATCAGTCATATTTTGAGAAAAATTAGCATTATTAAAAAAATCAAAATAATAATCCATCAATCTAGCAATATTTTGCCAATTTGTTCCTTCTTCTAATTCAGTATCTAAACGCCCATTACGCAATATATACACCGGAGCCATCCGATAAAATTCTCCCATTCTTTGTAAATCTCGTTCTTCTAATATATCTTTACTAAGAATTTGATATAATTCTTTTAAATGTTTAGCATCTACTTCATGATGTTTTAATATATATTGATATCCCCGATATAGATTAAGTATTCGCTTGCGTACATCTTCATCTTTAATTCTATCAGTTTTCTTTTTAATAACAGCCTCAACTACTCCTAAATCATAACCATAACCTTCGACCTGATTATTAGCTTTTATCTCATGAGAAAATAACATTTTCTTTGCAAAATGTAAATTATCCATATTATGATCAAAATTCAAAAAATCTTCCAACTCTTCATAAATAGGAACCAATGGTTCTCTACGCAAATAAAACTTTATCCCCTTCTCTGTTGGCAATTCTAAATATTCTCTTTTTTGCATACTATCTATCATCTTCCTATACTAACAACTTGCAATATAATACTCTCCTTAATGAAGAGTATTATATCACTTTAAATATATTTTGGCTATTTATTAACTCTCTTATGTTCACAAATAATATCTACTATAGCATCTCTTACATTAAGACTAATTGGACTACTCGCCGCATAATCATGGCCTTTACCTCCAAAATATTCTGCAATAGGTAAAACTTTTACTCCGGAATTAACATAACGATATGATATGGTTCCATTATCTAACGATATCATCATTACAAAATCTACTGGGAATTGCTTATCCCTTAAATACTGTGCCAAATCATTACGGTATTCATAATCAATAAATACGATGCCAGCTTTTAATCCTAAAACATCTCTATAAACAATATTTTTAGAATAACCTTGAAGTTTATCTTCTATCTGTTTATTCTTATTATTAATTAAAGATAACTCTAAATTATTAAACATAAAACTTTGTGGTCTAGAACTTAACTTATCAATCATCAAATCGATATATGCATTCGGACCTACCGCATTAAATAATGTCGTTAAATCCCGAGCCATCGGTTCATTTTTCACTGTAGTCCATTCCCAAGTATCATAAAGCCTTGTAAGTTCCACAAATCTAGCTATAACTTCATCACCTGACAATAAATTATTTTTTCTAAGGTATTCATAAAATAGAGATGTTCCAGAACATCTTCCAATCTCATCCTCAATTCTTACAGTTATAAAATCATAATTATGGCACTCATTTAAAGCAGATTCATGATGATCAAACACTAATACTTTATCTCTTAATTTAACATTATTTACTACAATACTTGGATCTTCTAACCACATATCTGTTATAAATATTTGATCATATTGATATATTGTTTTATTGGCAATAAGTTCTCTAATTTTATCTAATAAATTAAATGTTTCACACAAAATATAATCGACATCTCCAAAGGCTAGCTTTGCTAAAACTACACCTCCCATCCCATCGATATCACTTAAATGCGAAAATATTAATGTTTTCATTTTCCCTCTTTTCTATATTAAAAAACCTCAATCCAGAGGATTGAGATTACATTTTGCTTAGTTTTTCTTTAACTAACTTACTAACTAATGACATATCAGCGTTCTTATCAGCTAATGCTTCATTGACACTTTTCATAACCATACCCATATCTTTCATACTAGTTGGTTTAACAAAAGTAAATACTACATCGATTACTTTTTCCACTTCTTCTTGTGTCATTTCTTCCGGCAAGTAAGCATCAAGTATAGCAATTTCTTCTTCTAGATTTTTAACAGATTCATCCTTACCATACTTCTGATACTCTATAATAGAATCTTTTCTTACTTTAACTTGCTTTTTAATAACCGCACTAACTTCCGCATCACTGAGTTCATGTTTCTTGGCAATTTGTTCCATTTGCAAAGCACTCTTTAGCATCCGTAGAACTGAAAGTTTAAAAGCATCTTTTTCTTTCATTGCCACTTTTAAATCTTCATTAATTTTTGTATTCATTATTAGCCCCGATTCTTTTTATGAGAATTTTTAATTCCTTCTTTAATTTCATTTCTTCTTCTAACACCAGGTTTTTCATAGTGTTTTCTTTTCTTAAGTTCAGAAGGGACTCCACTACGTGCAACTTTTGCTTTGAACTTTTTTAATGCTAAATCAATATTACCATTTTGAACCACTACTTTTGTCATTACTCAGCCCTCCCTTCTGTTAATTCGTTATTATTATAACATTCAAAACTAAGCATTTCAACACTTTTAGATAATTTTTACAAGACTTTTAGCCAAAAATTAACTTTCGAATGTTTTTTCCTATTTGACATCCAATATCAAAAATTGCCTTACCAATATTGAGTACTGCTGTCAGGAAAGAAGCCGTTATTGCTCCCCCAACAACATTAGCCAAATCTCTATTTTCTAACTTCATATTTAACCTCCTTATCTATTTTTCAAAAAAGCCACAAAATATTCCTAAAGCAAAGATAACTAATCCCCCGAGAACAATCAGTATAGTTTTGCTTCCACCATTTATATTTTCTAACTCTCTATTACTTAAAACTTCCATAAAACCTCCTTTTAAATTGGCAATGCCATTTGCAGTAAATAATATATAGCTCTAAAAATAAAACCCAATTTGCTATCACCCTCCTTATAATAACTTCTTAATTTTTTCCCATACTTTTTCTTTATTATAATAAATACTAACTTTAACAACTGCCTTCTCTGGATAAACATCATAAGCATTTACAATTACTTCTTGATAATTAACCATCGTCTTACTATCTAACAATACATCGCTCACCGCCATAACATGGAAATCGTATTTTCTATCTGTAATTTTAAAATATTCCGTATTTACAATCGTATCAGAGTAAGTAATTGGTATATTTAAAACTATATTACCATTTTCATAATAAGCATAAGTATTATAAACATCATATACCTTGATATTTAAAATACTAATTAATACCACTATTAATAAAAACGTAATAACAAAAATTAATTTAAAAGTTTTATAAGGAATATTTAATAATTCTTCAGTATTCATTACGTCCTCCCACATTTATTACGGTATCAAATAATTTATCTTGATTCTTATGAGTTACATAAATTATCGTTTTATTATTGTATTTTCTCTTTAGATTTCTAATGATTGTTCTTTCTTTATAGTAATCAACTTCACTTAAAGCCTCATCCAATATTAATATGTTAAAATCATTTAATAACGCTCTTGCTAAAACTATTCTTTGTTTTTCACCTCCAGAAATATTATTAGTATCATTGCTTATTAATGTTTCATATCTTAAAGCCTTACCAGCCACAATCTCATCCACTAAACATAACTCACAAACTTCTCGATAATACTCTTCACTTACCTTCCTTTCTAACAAAATATTATCTCTAATGCTTCCCGTAACCAAACTTTCTTGTTGTCCAACGTAAGTTATGTTTTCTCTAACTGTCGCTATACTTAAATCTTTAAGATTATATCCTCCAATAAGTATTTCTCCTTGATAATCCGTAATATATTTATCTAATATCTTACATAAAGTCGATTTACCAGAACCACTTCGACCTTTTAAAAGAACCAAAGATCCGGGAGGAATTTGCCAATTAAACCTAGTAAAAATATTTCTTAGAGCATCATAAGAATAAGTTAAGTCTTTAATTACTATTTTCCAATCATTTAATTTCATAAAACGTCCTAAATTTTCCTTATGCAAACTTAAAAAATCATCGATTTTTGTAAATGTTGCCTTCACAAAATTATATTTAGGTAAAATATCAATACAATTCTTAATAGGTTCTAAGAACAATCCTAAAAGTGTATTAAAAGTAATTAGTTCACTAACTTCTAAATGCCCTTGATAAATCAAATAAAACCCCCAAGTATTTATAACAAAAAATCCCAATTCGTTAATAATATTTTTAATAGTAGTTTCTCTATTTATAAAAAGTCCTACTTTAAAATTATCATATAGAAGTTTAATTAAACTATTCTCTACTTTTTTAAGACGTTTATCTGTTAGATGCAAGTTTTTTATACTAGTTATCATATTAATATTTTCTAAAAGCGTATTATTAAACTCTGCTTCTAACTCAATATTACTATAAGCCTTTTTATATATTATCTTACTCGCAATTATTCCTGCGATTAAATAAAGTACTAAACAAAGAAAAAGTATCCAAAAGAGTTTACTACTTATCCTATATAATAAAGGCACTACTGCTATTACTAGTAAAAAATCCAGAAAACAAGTAATAAAAATCTCCGTAAATAAATTTTTAATATTAGCTAATTCCGTTACCCGAGTAATGATTTCTCCACTCGTTCTACTAGTAATAACTTCCAAAGGGAGATGAAAAATATGACTTATAAAATTACTATGTAAAAGACCATCAATATTTTTATTTAAGTGTGTCTCTAAATATGACCGAATATACCCAAATACTAACTTTATGACTATTAAAAAACCGAAAAATATTCCAAATACTTTCAAATAATTGACATAATAATTTTGGGTAATACCATCAACCATAACTTGAAAATAATACCCACCACCAATCGTACTTAGCATTAGAATGACACTAGCAAGAAGTATTCCCCAAAATAGTTTCTTTTCCTGTAAAACAATACTTCCAAGCATTTTAAGTAAACTATTTTCTTTAACTAGAATATCTATCTTTCTTTTAGGATAAAATATCAACAATACATGACTCCATTCCTCATAAAATTCATCCTTAGTTTTTACAATCTTACCTTTAGCTGGATCCATTAGTACTACTTTATCTTTGGTAATTTTGTAAATAACCACATAATGATTCAAACCATTTTTCTTTATCATATGAGCAATCGCCGGTAATCGAATATTCTCATCCTTTAAATTATTGGCCTTTATTCCTTTAGCATCAAATCCATACTTTTTAGCAGTTTGTACTAAATTGAGAGCTGTCGTACCTTCATTAGAAACCTTAGCATCTAAACGCAATCGCTCCAAAGAAACATACCCTCCATAATGTTGAATAATAGATGCTAACGAACAAACTCCGCAATCTTTTAAATCACGTTGCCGAACAATTTTCATAATTTTTCTTACCTCCCTTCACTTATATATATCTGTAAAAATTGCCAATTTCCTTTTTTTTAACACAAAAAAACATCACTTTTTGTGATGTTTGCATTCTTATGGTGTCCTCGACAGGATTTGAACCTGCGACCTAATGCGTCGGAGGCATTCACTCTATCCAACTGAGCTACGAGGACCCATAACCATTTTACCATTATTTTTTCCTAATAGCAATTTTAATTACACTATCATTGACACTAAACTCTTCAGTGGTATCATCACTTACTTTTATTTCTGTGGCCAATGTTTCTCTTTTTATATAATCGGCATATTCATTAACTGCTGCAATAATTTCCTCAGTAGCATTATAATTTATAATAATGCGATCCGTTAATTCTAAATTAATACTCTTCCGCATTTGTTGTACTTTAGATACTATTTCCCTAGCTATACCTTCATTAATTAAATCATTAGTTAAAGTTGTATTCAAAATAACGAAGTTATTATTTTCCATCCCCACATTAAATCCTGATTTAGCTTCAATTCTAATGTCAGTCATCGTCGAATCGATTTCAGTTTCAACACCAGCAATTTCCATCTTGATTATTTCATTATTTTGTAGTTTTTTAATGTCATTTAAAGATAATGTCAATAATTTATCTTGGAATTCTTTAATATTCTTACCAAATACTTTACCAACTACTCTAAAATTAGGTTTAACAGTAAAATTCATATACTCACTTGTATCATCTACAAAAACTACTTTCTTAACATTTAATTCTTCTTTAATAAGTTCAGTAAGTTCTCCGATAACAAGTTCATTTTTACCATCCAATAATATTTCACTAAGTGGTTGGCGAACTCTTATATTTACTTCTTCTCTAACATAACGACCAATACTAATCAAATCTCTTACTAAATCCATTTTTTCTTCTAACATTTCATCGATTAACACTTCATCGTATTTAGGAAAGTCTGATGTATGAACAGAATATTCTCCAGTTAGATTAGTATAAATTTCTTCTGATAAATATGGTACCACCGGAGCCATCATCCCTGATAAACCTACTAATACCTCATAAGTTGTCTTATACACGGCCTTTTTAGAATCATCTAATTTAGAACCCCAAAATCTATCTCTATTTCTTCTGATATACCAATTAGATAAATCATCAGAAACAAAATCTGTTAAAGCTCTAACTACTTTATTCAAATCATATTCTTCATATGCTTCCGTAACATACTTAAGTAATTTATTATATTTACTTATAAGCCATCTATCGATATCTTCTCGCATATTCACTGGAATATCACATTCATCGATATCGATACCATCGATATTAGCATACATTGTAAAGAAATTATAAGTATTTTTCAAAGGATTAAAGAACTTAGAATGTACTTCTTTTAACCCATTGATATCAAACTTCAATGGTACCCAAACTGGAGATACATAAGGAAGATAAAATCTTACTGTATCTGCTCCATATTCTTTCATCGTAGTAAACGGTTCCACAATATTACCTTTACTTTTACTCATTTTCTTACCTTCAGCATCGAGTAATAAATCATTTACCAAAACATTCTTATAAGGACTTACACCTTTGACAAAAGTAGAAATTACTAAAAGAGTATAAAACCATCCTCTCGTTTGATCGATTCCTTCGCAAATGAAGTCTGCAGGAAATTGGGTTTCAAATAGATCATTATTTTCAAAAGGATAATGATATTGAGCAAAAGGCATTGAACCGGAATCAAACCAACAATCAATTACATCTTTACATCTTGTCATGGCTTTACCACATTCTGGACACTTCAAATGAATTTCATCAACATAAGGACGATGTAATTCGACAGACTCATCGATTTCTTCAATTGCTTTTTCAACCAATTCCTTTCTTGAACCAATCATTTCCGTATGACCACAAGAACAAATCCAATAAGGAAGAGGTGTACCCCAATATCTACTTCTAGATATTGCCCAATCATTTAAGTTTTCTAACCAATTGCCAAATCTTTTTTCTCCAACATAAGCCGGATACCAATTGACAGTTTTATTATTAGCGACAATCTTATCTTTTATCTTCGTTATTTCTAAATAATAACTTGGTTTAGAATAATAAATAAGGGGTGAATGACATCTCCAACAATGTGGATAATTATGCACTATTCTTTGCTTTTTAAATAACTTACCATTTTCTTTTAAATATTTAATTACTTCTACATCAGCATCAAATACTAGCATTCCCCGCCATGGACCTTCCATATATTTTCCATCTTCACCAACAGGATTTAAGTATGGCAAATTATATTTTTTACCAACACTTGCATCATCTGCCCCAAATGCGGGAGCAATATGGACTACACCGGTACCATCATCATCTGTAACATAAGTATCACAAGTAACAAAGAAACCTTTACGATCTACTTTAAGTTCAGGAATTAATTGTTCATATTCCGTATATTCTAGAGTACTACCTTTAAATGTATCAAGTATTGTTGCTTCATCACCTAAAACTTTAGAAACTAAACTTGTTGCTAATATAAACTTTGTTCCTTTTGATTCCACTAAAGAATAATCATATTCCGGATTAACACACAAAGCCACATTGGCAATTAAAGTCCATGGTGTCGTTGTCCAAACTAAGAAATAGACATCTTCATCTTTTTTCTTCATTGGTACAATTACGGTATCGACACTCATTTCTTCATAGCCTTGAGCAACTTCATGACTAGCTAGACCTGTTCCACATCTAGGACAATATGGAAGAATTTTTGCTCCTTCATAGAATAATCCTTCTTCCCAAAATTTCTTTAATATCCACCATTCCGTTTCAATGTAATTATTATCATAAGTTACATATGGATGCTTAAGATCTATAAATTGTCCCATTTTATTGGTAAGGTCTGTAAATGTTTCTTCATTTTTCCAAACAGACTCCCGGCATTTTTGATTAAATTCCTTAATACCATATCTTTCAATATCTTTCTTACCATTAAAACCTAATTCTTTTTCTACTTGTAATTCTACCGGAAGACCATGAGTATCCCAACCTACTTTACGCAACACTTTGTATCCTTGCATAGTCTTATATTTACAAATAGTATCTTTTAAAAACTTTGCAACCATATGATGCAAGCCAGGATGTCCATTAGCAGTCGCTGGTCCGTCATAGAAAACAAAATATGGTGCATCATTTCTGTTTTCAATACATTTAGTTAAAATGTCATCTTTAAGCCAACGCTCTAATATATTCCCTTCCACTACATTCACTGGTTCTTTACTTAAACTCTTAAAATTTTTCATACTTTCCCTCCAAAAGAAAAAGGATGATACCCAAGGAGTCTTACGACGACGGTACCATCCTTTAATTTACTTAATTATCTTAACGCGATTAACGAGATAACTTACTTTTGTTCAGTTATCCAATTCCTGAGTGATATATATAAGATTTCCATTATTCTCCTCACACCTAACAAGAACTCTCTTTAATTTTCCTCTTATATACGTGTCTCATTCACAATTTTTCCGATGTACTCATTATATATCAAAACTTTCTTCTTCGTCAAGCCCTTTTTGCATGTCGAACTTTGTCGGACTCTTTTTCTTGCAATTACACTTATTTCCCATTAGAATAAATAACCGTTACCGGAGAGTGTTGTGCCTGCTTTCAACTGAGTAATTTCTTACTACTCTAATATTGGGGGTTTTGGAATGAAAGGGGCAAAAGATATGAAAGAAGAAGAAAATAAAAGTACTCTTTTAGTAATAATAATCTTATTGATTGTAGCTATACTGCAATTGATATAGAAAAAAAACACTAGCCTTGTAGTTCCAATATAAATTGGACAGGTATAGTGTCTCAACCAACGTTGCAGGCATTATCCACTAGGGGTAACACTTACATTTATAATATACCAAATTTTATTTTAGTTTTCAACATTATTTCGAGCATCTTCAAACATTTTGGCAATCGTTGGGCTATTATTAGTAAGTTTTTTTATCGTCAAATCTTCAGCCTTATTATTGGCAAGCCTTAAATTATTTTCACTAGAGAGTAAAGCTTCTTTAGTCTTTTGTAAGTGATCGATTGTCTTATCAATTTCTTCAATTGCTTTTTTAAATCTTTCACTAGCAAGGCGATAATTTCTGCCAAAACCTTCTTTAAAAGCATTCATATTTTCTTCAAAATAAGCTATTTCAATATTTTGATTTTGTGCTACTGCCAAAGCTTTCTTATATTCTAAAGAATTAATAGCTAGATTCCTAATCAAAGTTATAAGAGGAATAAAAAATTGGGGCCTTATCACATACATCTTTGGATACTTATGTGATACATCGACAATGCCATCATTATAATAATCATTATCCATCTCTAAAAGAGAAACCAAAACAGCATATTCGCAATTCTTTTCTTTCCTATCTTTATCCAATTCCTTAAAGAAGTCTTCATTCTTATGCTTCGAAGCTGTCTTATCAGCTTCATTTTTCATTTCAAACATAATTGAAACAATCTCTGTCCCATCATCATCAAAATCCCTAAAAATAAAATCCCCTTTTGAACCAGTCTTAACATCATTATCTTTTTCAAAATAAGCATTTTTAAATAAAGGGCGCAATCTATTAAATTCGATACTACAATGTTGTTCTAAAGATTCTCCGACCATCTTAGTAGATTGTTTTGCCTTAAAATCTTTATAATAAGCAATTTGTTCATCTCTACTTTTTATTTTATCTTCATAATTTTCTTTTAAATTCTTTTCCTGCAACAAATACTCATTTTCTTTTAACTTTAACTTATTACTTAAATCTTTAATTACTTCGTCTTTTGCACTAAGAGCATCCTTAATAGTTATTTCCTGCTCTCTTTCTTGTATCTTAAGCTTATTCTTAAGTTCATTAATTTCCAAATCCTTTTTGCTTAATTCCCCATTATATTTTAAAGAAAGACTATTTTGCATTTGTTCTTCTTTATTTTTAAGTTCATTTTTCAAATTATTTATCTCGATATTTTTATTATTAATATCTTCTTTTAATATCTTTTCTACACTAGCCTCTGCTATCTTTATAGCACTTTCTTTATCTTTCTTATACTGTTCTTCTCTTAAATGTATTTCTTTATGAAATTCACTATCTCTTACTTGTTTTACAATCGATTCATAATCCATTTCATCTATTTGAAATACTGTCCCACATTTTGGACATTTAATATTATTCATTTTCCACCTCTCTTACAATACTAAAAAGTAAAGCACTTAACTTTACTTTTAATTACATAATCCATCACAATAAACTAAATTAAATGTATTCATAAATAAATGTTTATTTACTTCATACCCTACAATCGTATAATCATCTTCTTCATTGTAATAGACATTACCATCTTCTGTTTCATATACGCTAAATTTTTCACTATTTAATATATCATTTATTTCTCTTTCTAATTGACTAACATTCTTAGGACTTTTAAAGACAATTAATTCATCCCAATATTCTCCCGAAATAATTGAATAAGATGGTATAATTAACTCTTTATCATAATCTTTTAACTTATAAGTCATCACTCCTTCCGGATATGACTTACTATATTGATTAATTTCTTTAAACATATATATTGACCCACTAATAGTCAAAATAATTAAAGCCCCTAAAATAAAAACAATTATAAGTAAAATATTATTGATTTTTTGTAATTTCTTATTATCTTTCTTTTTCTTCTTTAACCTACCTTTTATTATTTCATTAACAATGATAACTATAACTGCTTCAATAAATGAAACAAATATGAATATCCAAAAGTATTCATTACTAAATCCTAATGGCCATCCCATCGCCGTCCAAGTAATCAATACTAAAAATACAATTATCCCCACTGAAATAATAATCTTACTACTATCTTTAGATGTCATAATACCTCCTTAACTAATTGCATATATTATATCATTAATTTCTATATCTGCAATGTCTTTAGAACTTTTTACTACTGGATAAATATTATATTCCGTATTATTTTCAATGTTAGCAAGAGCATTATTGACATCTAACGGTACATCTAAAATAATATCAGTAACTCTTGCTTTTTCTGTCAAAACAGTTTCATTATTTCGATAATACAATATCTTAACATTACTTACTAATGGAGCACTAACTATTAAACCATCCATAACCCCATCAATCCAAATATCAACATAACTATAATTATATATAATATTCTGATATTCTGTTGGTACAGCTAAATTATATAAAGTTTCATATTCTAATGAATCATATATATTAACTAGTAAATCATCTAAATAAAAATAAGAACTTTCTTCTTTATCTCCCGCTAAGTATTTGTCAATTATCAAATTACTATCCATTATTAAATTATTTTCTTCTGCAAAATCCTTATAAACAGAAACATATTTAATATTACTTTCTCTAACTACTGCATATTTACTTAAATCATTATTAGCCACAGGTACAGATACATATAAATCTCCTACATATTGCACATTTTCAAAGAATATATTATAAACTAAAGTTCCAAGTAATAATACTCCAATAACACTTAATAAAACTATCTTAAATTTCATAAATTAAGCCCCTTACTATCCAAATAAGTATTAAAATATTCATTAGCATACATTGGACCAGCATCACTAACATTTTCAGCTAACTTAGGAACTAAAGTAAGCCCATCAGTTCTAGCAATTATACTTAAATATCTTATAGTATCACTAAGTACTTCTATATAAAGATAATTATCACCCACTTCTATTACCTTAATTCCTTCCATAAATGTTCCATTGAGTTCACCAACTAATTCAAGATTTATATAATCTCCACTATTATAAAAAGATGTATCACTTACTCTAATAGGATATAAATACATTCCACCACTTAATTGTTCTACTTTTTCACTTACTTCCGCACTCACTTGGTACTCATAAAATAAACTATTAGTAGCAATATAATTATCTTTATTAACATATTTATCAATTATCTCATCGACATTTTTTAACACTCCATCGGGAATTTCATCATCAGGAATCGAAACATAACTTATATCTTCTTCACTAATCTTTTCTTCTTCACCGATGTTAGTACTAGCCACGGGAATTTCTACTAAATTAGTAAGTGGTTCTACTTCCCTAATCTCCGGATTTTTATATTTATATACCCCAAAGCCAATCGATATTCCCAAAGAAATACTTAAAAACCCTATTGCTCCGAGCAAAATTTTATCTTTCATAAACTATCCATTCCATCAATTTCTTTTTGAACCATTCCTACATAAATGTTTTCCAGTATCTTAATTCCTTCTTCACTATCAGCTTCTGCTCGAAATGTAATATTTGGTCCTGTATTACTAGCTCTAATTAAAGCCCATCCATTAGTATAAGTTATTCTTACTCCATCAATATCATTTATTGGATAATTCATACCTTTAGCATATTCTTTTACTTTTTCAACAACTTGAAATTTGCTATTATCAGCACAAGGAATCTTTATTTCTGGTGTCGAATAATACTTAGGAAAACTTTCTACCATCTTACTTAACTTATCACTTGTCTTACTCATTATTTCTAAGAATCTTAATGTCGCATATATAGCACTTCCGCAGTCGGCATCTCTATCTCTAAAGAATATATGGCCAGAATATTCACCCCCAAAAGGCAAATTATCTTGATGAACTTTATATTGCGTATAACTTGCTCCCGTTCTATAACAAAGTGGTGTTCCTCCTAAACTTCTTATGTAATCATCGACACTCTTAGAACACTTGATATCATATAAAAATGTCTTATTGCTTACATTATAAAACATATCTTTAATACATATTATCATAAAGTATTCAATTGGAAGCAACTCTCCATTATCCATAACAATACCTATTCTATCGCCATCACCATCATAAGCAACTCCAAAATCAGCACGTTCTTTCTTTACTTTTTCTTGTAATTGTTTCATATTTTCAGGTACTGCTGGATCAGGATGATGTGCTGGAAAATTTCCATCTAATGTTTCATTTATATATATCGGTGTACAAAAACTATTATCAAATACTTTTTTTATAATACTACAAGTCGCTCCATTACCTGGGTCTATTACTATCTTTCTTTTATTCTTTCCATATTTAATCGAATACTTCAAATATTCAATATATTTATCTACTATATTACTATTAGTTACATTACCCATACCATTTTTAAAGTTCCCCGCAAGCGTATAATTCTTAAAGTCTTCAATCATTTCTCCCCGTGCGTTTATCATCCCATCAAAAGAAAATTTAAAACCATTATCATCTTTCGGATTATGAGAAGCTGTTACCATAATCCCCGGCATTTGATTTAAATAACGTCCATAATAATTCATCGGTGTTGTAGTAAGACTATAATTAATTACATTACATCCAGTAGATGTAATTCCTTTAATTAAGTTTTGCGTTAAAGTTTCGCTAGAAAGTCTATTATCATGTGATACTACACAACTATTCTTCCCATACTTTTCTTGCAAGTATGACCCATAACTTCTCCCAATAGTATAAGCTGTTTGTTCGTTAATCTCTTTAGGATATACCCCTCTTATATCATAAGCTCTAAATATACTCGTATCAATTTCATTCATTTGTATCACCCTATCATATTCATTTTATCAAAAAAACAAATAAAAAACAATCCAATAAAAAATAGTATATAGTCTTATAAATACTATACACTATCTTTTATTCAAATATTATTTTTCTAAAAAGGTGGGGTTCAAAAGCAAACTATCCGATGCTTATCAATAATTTTTAATTTTTGAATGTATCGGTTATGCATTTCTTGAATTTCAAATTTATCATCATAACTAATAGATCATTTAATTTATTGAAAAATTGTCATCAATCAAAAGGTCTTTTAAATTTACTAATTATAAATTTCATTTTACTTATTGTAACATTAATTAATCAATATATAACAAAGGGATTACTAATAGTTCCATTTCCACTAATATTTACACTAGACTTTAAAGAAATAACAGGTCTAACACGTGCAGAATTACCATTAAGCAATTCATCTTGTATATAAGAATCTCCTTCTGAAACAGCAATGGACATATAAGAATAATTTTCATGGTAATAAGCAGGTGTCATTGTCCAATACCAAGACCCCATTGACAAATATAAACTAAGATTATGCTTCCACCAAATTCCTCCTGCAAAAACTAACTCATCTGCAGTAATTAGTCCCACTGGATATTTTAAGTCGCCATTTGTAGGCAAATCATTTATATTTTCTGCCACACTAAATCTATCATTAATTTGATTACAAGTCAATTGAGGTTTATTATTTGTCGCAAATCGTAATCGATCATATGCTGCATAAGTAGCAGAATTACTACCGTATGCATTTCCCTTTGATATACTTCTATCATTACAATATATCGCATCTGCAACATACATGCTATATCCTTTATTTAATATATTTATTTCATACCAAT
>CALVVJ010000006.1 GCA_944363835.1 uncultured Bacilli bacterium
TTAATGATTTTAATAACGGCAATCTTGTTTCCACCAGCTGATTTTAATACAACAGTCTTAGTAGATGGTCCTTCGTCTACTGCACCAGCAGCTGGAGCTGCAGCAACTGCAACAGCCATTGGATCAACACCAAATTCTTCTTTCATTGCATCAACTAATTCTTTTACTTCAAGAATAGTCATTTCTTTTAATGCACTTATAAAATCTTCTTTGTTTAATTTTGCCATAAATTATTCCTTCCCTTCCATTTTTTCGGCATATAAGTTTAAACTTATTGCTAAATCTTTAACATATTGCATCATACCACCAGCAAGCATAGTAAGTAAGCCTTCTCTTGATGGAATAGATGCGTATTCTTTAATTACAGATAAATCTGCAACATCACCGCTGATTACACCAACACGGATATCTAATTTATCGTGTTTCTTGGCAAATTCAGAGATAACCTTGATTGGTTCGAGTAAAGTCTTACCAAAAAGGATTGCATTTGGTCCTTCAAGGAAATCATCTAAATTGATTTTTAATTCATCAGCAGCTCTTTTTAGTAAAGTGTTTTTATAAACCTTAACATCAGATTCAACTTCACGAAGTTGGCGACGTAAGTCACTTAATTCTTCAACGGTCATACCTTGATATTGGAATATAATAACAGATTCACTATTCTTAAGTTTGTCAACGATTTCGTTAACAACTTGTTTCTTTTGTTCAAGAATTTTTGAGCTTGCCATTTTTCCTCCTTTTTATATTAGAAAAGCTTCCCTAGGGAAGCTCAAAACAAAAAGTATTTAAGTTCCCCTCGGTAGGACTTATTGGTTGCCTACTGTCTTCGGTTTTGCTTTTTCTAACGCATATTATATTATAAAATTAATTAAATGTCAAAACTATTTTTGTCTACTTTGATTCCAGGACCCATAGTAGTAGAAATAGTAATGTTTTCAATGAAGTTACCTTTTACTGTACTAGGTTTAGCTTTAGCAATAGTAGTTACTACATATTGTAAGTTTTCAAGTAATTTAGATTCATCAAATGATACTTTACCAATTATAGTATGAATATTACCAAACTTATCATTCTTGTAAGTTACCATACCATTCTTAATGCTTTTAACTGTATCGCCAACTTTAGTTGTAACTGTACCAGTTTTTGGATTTGGCATTAAATTTCTTGGTCCAAGTATATTACCAATTTTTCCTACTTCAGGCATCATATCTGGAGTTGCAACAACAACATCAAAACCAAACCAGTTTTCATTTTTGATTTTATCAAGCATGTCTTTATCACCAACAAAGTCAGCACCAGCATTCTTAGCTTCTTCAGCAAAAGCTCCTTTAGCAATAACTAATACTTTTTTAGTCTTACCAGTTCCGTTTGGAAGTGATAAAGAACCTTTCATTTGTTGATCTGATTTCTTAGAATCGATATTTAATTTAATAGCTACTTCAACAGTACTGTCAAACTTAGTAACAGATGTTTTTTTAACTAATTTAATTGCATCTTCTAAACTATAGATAGCAGTTTTATCGACGTTTTTTGATGCTTCCACATATTTCTTTCCGTACTTTTTCAACTTTTTACCTCCTTAACTGTGGTTAATTAAGCGGACAATTTATAAATTTAAAATTAATTTTCTTCTGATTCTTCAGCTTCTGCTTCATCATCGTGAGTTGGAACTTCAACACTAGTTGTTTCAGCCATTTCTTTAGCTTCAGCTTCAAGTTCAGCAAGTTCTGCTTCACGTTTAGCTTGTTCTTTTTCTTCTTCAGCTGCTTCTTTAGCTTGTTCAGCTAGTTCGGCATCGTTAACACCTTGAACAGCAATGCCCATGTTTCTAGCTGTACCAGCAATAATATTCATGGCAGCATCAACATCATAAGCATTTAAATCAGGTAATTTTGTTTCAGCAATTTCTCTCAAATCTTTTTGAGAAATTGTTGCTACAATTTCATTGGCACCTTTCTTGCTTCCTTTGTTAACTTTAGCCACTTTCTTTAACAAGAAGGCTGCTGGAGCAGTTTTTAGAACAAAATCGAATGAACGATCATCATAAATTGTGATTTCGCATGGAATTACATCACCCATTTTGTCGCGAGTTGCTTCATTGAACTTTGAACAAAAATCACCTAAATTAATTCCAGCAGGACCTAAAACAGTACCAACTGGTGGTGCAGGTGTTGCTTTACCAGCTTCGATTTGTAATTTAATTTTCTTTACGACTTCTTTAGCCACGAAAACACCTCCTAAAAATTTTTTCGCGTAAGTGGTGTGGGCAAGTCCGCAAGTGTCCCCTCCACTTAACAAATTATATTAAAAATATAAACTTGCATTAATGATATTACCATAAAACGGATAATTTTACAATAACTTTACGGCATTTTTTGAGAAATTTATTTTACTTTCATTAAGGAGTTGTCAATTAACTATTCCAACTAGCGATAAAATATGTTAATATTATTATGAAGATAAGGAGGAATTACTTTGGCTAGAAAATTTTTTAATCAAAAAGTAAAAGGTTCTTCTAATAAATCATTGGTAGCATATATCATTGTTGGTGTATGTATCTTATTGGTTTTTGTTTGTATTATTATGATAGTTTTATTTTCCAATCGAAAGCCAGATAATGCTACTATCGAAATAAGAGATGTCGTAACTGTAGAAATAAACAGTGAAATTCCTGATAAGACTTTATTCTTTTCAGAATTACAAAATGTCAAAGAAGATGAAATCGATGTTTCTTTTGCGGAAGCTGATTTGACAAAAGTTGGAGAATATCCAATAGAAATAAAACTTCGGGGAGAAACCTATGAATCTAAACTAGCAGTCGTTGATACCCAGGCTCCTAATTTGATGGCAAAAAATTATAGCGTTGCTGTCGGAGGAACATATGAAGCAAATGATTTTGTAGAAAGTTGTTCTGATAATAGCGGAGAAGACTGTATAATAGAATTTTATACTCTAGGTATGGATCAAGAAGGCACAACAATAGATTATGGTTCTTATACTGAAGAAGGAACTTATACCGTTCAAATAATTGCTAAAGATTCTTCAGGAAATGCTACAACTGCAACATCTGCAAGATTAACTATTGGGGAATCCGGAGAAATTCAAATACCAACGTCATGTAACTATGGTAACTCTGAATACGATTCTTCACAATATATTTTAGGTGTTAATGTTACTCAAAATGGATGTGCTTTAGATTTAAATCTGTACCAAGATGAAAAAGTTACTGCTCCAGCTTATGCACTAGCAGATGCCGATACCGAAAGATTACAAAAAGAGATTAGCAAATTAAATATTAACGAAAATTTAAAAAGAAACTTATATAGATTAGTAACTCCAGTACTTAATACTGCGGGAACTGGTATTGTCGGTTATACTGTTCATATGGAATTGGCAATAGAGTATGAAGATGGACACGAAGAAGTAGTAGCAAGTTATTACATAAATACTGAAGGCAAGCGAATATATTCTGTTAACACTTATAATTTAGCACAATAAAAGTACTCAATCGAGTACTTTTATTGTGGCATTTCTTTTTTACGAGTAAGAATATTTTTTACTCTTCTTTCATAATCACCACTATGGAAAAACCTTACAGCAGAGATTAATCCTTTATTGATGGCTTCAATAGTTTCGCTTTTTGACATTCTTGTTACTTTTTCAAAATCTTCTTCATTGATAATATAAATGGCATTATCGGTAGCTATTTTACCGGTTTTTCTATCATCAAAAAATTTATCTAAAATAACTTTGCCGTTATCTAATACCATACCAATATAGCCATCGAAAGAATCGGCACCAATTTTCACTTTTATAATATTTAAAGATTCATACAAACTTAATTTTCGGCTTAACAATGCTCTAAGTTCTTCAGAATTATCTGTAGTTAGTATTGCTCTAGTAGCGCTCGTAAACACTTCTTGAATTTTTTCTTTATCGCACTCAAAGAAACTGTAGCTATATGTATCTATTGAAGCATTCTCTTTTGTCTTTTTAGGTAATCTAGCAGATACAAATCTTACTAATTCTTGAATAGAATACTCTTTTCGAGCTAATCTTTTCCCAAAATGAATTGTCAGATTGTTATCAACTATTGTTGGATTTTTTGCAAGAAATTCTCTTATATAATTTAATGCATGTTCGGTATTGACAGTATCTCTATTTTTTTCACACTGTCTAGCATAAAGCATTATTTTATAAGCCAAATAGAGTTTTAATTTATCTTCATCAAAAACATCACTAACAATTGTATACTGTTCATAATTTGTTAATAAGTCAATGAATGAGCGAATACTTCTTCTAGTATGCTTCATAAAACTTTTAGTTTTACCTTTATTTTTCTTTTTAGGATTATTTGTAGGATTAAGATATCTTGGTAATTGATATTTAGCAAAATCAGCTAACATTAAGGAAGATAAGTTAGGGCTAGTAATTATTTTACTTTTAATATCTTGTTCTAATTTGACTAAACTTGCAGTCGGATTTTCTGACTCTTCGATACCATAATATATAAGTAAGGCTTTTTTTAGTTTATATAAGTTTATTTTAATACCGTTTGCTGTTATGTTGATTTCTGATAAAAAGTCATTACTATTATATATTTTATAAGAATTTAGTAAACTAAAAAGTTTGGGATTTAAAGACATTAAACCGGTATTTTCTTTCAATAAAAATCTTATTTCTTCTATTTTAATAGGAAGAGTTACATATCCTCCAAGTAATTCTTTATAATTCATAAATCCTCCTTTAACTGGACTATATAATAACAATTAAGTAGAGATATGTCAAATTACAGCACAAAAAAAGCTCATTTTATTGAGCCATTAATTTATTATTTTTTTCTAGAATATAATACTAAACCACCAAAGCCTAAGATTAAAATACCAAAGATGATAGCAACTACAGCACCATCACTTAAACCAGCATTAGGATCTTCACCATTTAGTCCAACTGTTTTAAAACCATAATAGGCTGCAGCATCTTCTAAAGATGTTTCGGTTGCATTAATGTCTTCTTCTTCGATAATTTGAGTTATCAAATCAGAATATGATTCATCTTCATATGCTTCTAAAGCAGCTTCAATTACTTCAGTTCCATCAGTACCAAATCCTAATTGGTCGAATGTATTGCCTATTACGATATAAGGTACTCCATCACGATCTTCACCGTTGCGTTCTTTAGTTAATTCCATCAATTCATAGTTTTCTGAATCACTTACTTCATATGTTACGATATTAAAATAATCTTGATATAAATAGTAATTTTCAGCAAAATATTCGATAAAATGTTTACAATGTGTACAACCACTACTTCTAAATAAATAAACAGTTACTTTTTCATGATCTGTTAAAACTGGTAAATCTTCGTCTGCTTGAACGGTTGGCGTAATTAATAAACTTAGCGCTACTAAAAAAACTAATAATACTTTTTTCATTTTTCCTCCCTAGCCTCAATTATACTTTTTTTAATGTTATTTGTAAAGAATTTACTTTGAATAATTAAAATTATTTGCGAGTTTGAATATCTTGTTTTTCTTTTTCATAATCAGGATAGTCCCAAATGCGTTCGGGGATGAGCATAACTTGAAGAAATGCTACATTATTAGTTGAGTCAACTTTTACATCGAGAACCTTAAATAAACTAGAATTTTTTATCAAAAATTCCTCTTGATTTGGAGAATAACTAAGTGCTTCATCTAAAAGAGCTACACCATCATCACTACCAGCAGGAATTAAATATTCAATTTGAATATTGGGTTTACCAGTTAAGGTATATACTTCGGTATAGCAAAAACTTTTTTCTGCTATGAGACTTGTACTAGTAAAACCTTCTTCATATAAATATTTATCTTGTAAATAAACTAAATCATCTAAAGAAAATATACCATAAGACTGAAACGCTAAAATGCTTACACCGCGATATACTTTAATACCGTTTGAAATTTGGGGAGCTTTATTTAAGATACCTCGAATATTATCAGAAAGTTCACGATATTCGTTTTGGATTTCTGGTGTTAATTTACCATTGACATCATAATTCCAATTATTACGTAAAATTGCATTTATCTCGCGAAAATGATATCCAGTATAACTACGAATAGTCTTTTGTTCCTCTAAACTTAGGTTTTTTATAAAATTTTCTAAATTATCATTAAAGAATGATTCTACGTGTTTAGAAGAAGCAAAAGATATGTAGTTTTTAGTAAGCATGGCAGCGGTGTAAATTTCTAATTCTTGGACTTTTTCGGGGCCAATATATCTTAACAAATATGCTACATTAAAATTTGTTCCTTTTTCCATAATTACCTACTCATCATGATTAGTATGTAGTTTAATAGTATTTTTATTTATATATGAATCATATGCGTCTTGAATTTCAGGGTTTAAATAACTTTCTTTAATCTCCATATTATTGTCAGCTGCATACATACTTTCTATTCTTTTTTCTCTAATTTCTCCCAAATCCTTTATAGCTACTAAAGGTTGGCCACCACCACCGATGCAACCACCAGGACAAGCCATAACTTCAATAAAATCATAGTTTAATAATTTGGTATAATTATCTCGAACAGTCGATACTTTACTAACAGCAGCAATTTTTAAAGTAAATTCCTTTAAATCAACTGTTGCTTCTTTAATATCTTTTGCACCACGAATAGCAGTTAGTTCGTAAAATTCTTGCGGAGCCTTTTCTTTATTGACCATATAATATGCAGTTCGTAAAATCGATTCCATTACACCACCAGATACACCAAAGATAAGACCTCCACCTGAGCCTTTACCAAGGAGTTTATCAAATTCTTTTTCTTCTAAATTTTTAAAGTCTATACCTAATTCTTGAATCATCAATATCAATTCACTAGTTGTTATAACAAAATCAGTATCCGGATATAGACTTCTTTCATACTTCTTGGATATACAAGGAGTTAAAGAAACAGATATAATTTTTTCTTTAGGTATTTCATACATTTCCGCGAAATATGATTTAATCATAGCGGCTTGCATAGCAATTGGGCTTTTACAAGTACTCAATTTAGAAATTAATTCAGGATAATATTTGTGCGTATATAAAACCCAAGAAGGGCAACAACTGGTAAACATCGGCATATTATGTTTTCTTACTCTAGTTATAAGTTCGTTAGCTTCTTCCATAATTGTTAAATCAGCACCAAAGGTAGTATCAAATACATAATCAAAACCAATATTTTTTAAAGCACTTACCATTTTACCTTCTAAAAATTCACCAGGTTTAAAACCAAAAGCATCACCGATAGCAACACGTACAGCTGGGGCACTAAATACTACAACTGTATAATCAGTATCAGCTATATAATTTAATACTTCACGATAATCATATTTGGGAGTCAAAGCACCACTTGGGCAAGTTAAAATACATTGGCCGCAATTGATACAATCTTTTTCAAAGCCATTAATACTTTGACATGTTTTTAAACACATGCCACAATTAATACATTTTTCCTCAATACGATTTAAACAAATATTATCTTTTTTTACTTCTACGCGATTCATTGTTCTGTCTTAGTTAAGACCTTGTATGTTTTTACAAGTCTTACTAATATCTCCTTTTCATCAATTTTCATATCATTGGTAGCAATTAAAGTAGCTAAACCATTAGCATATAACCACATATTCATAAACAAGTTTTTAGCTTCTTCAAAACTATAGCCATGTTTATTTACTAAGTTGATAATTGTCGATTGATTCCATTTTTCATCTAAAACGTTTTCGATGCTTTGCCAACTTAAATTGTTACTTAAAAATAAACTAATAAATAAATTCTTGTATTCTTGGGCAAATTCTACATAGGCGATACACAAAGTTATTAAAGCTTTTTTATTATCTACTCGGCTGGTGATAAATTCATCATATTGGTGAGAGATTTCTTTGTAAATATCTGCTTTAATTTCTTCCATATTATTATAGATACGATATAATGGCTTAGTGGAAACATTTAGGGCTTTTGCTAAACTTCTAGCGTTTACACTATCCCATCCTTTGTCATTTACCATTTTAACGGCGACTTTGACAATATAGTCTTTACTAAGTTCTTTGATGGCTGGCATTATATCACTCTCCCTCTAAAAAAAGCATCATGGTAACTTATGTTTCTATTATACCACAAATATATTTTGATGAAAAGTGGTAGATGATGTCGAATTTTGTCGTCCGGTTTTTGTGAGCAATTTACTTTTAAAAAATTTTTGGTAGATTAGCAAAAGTTACGCGATTTTATGAAGGAATATTGTTCACATCAATTATTGAATACATGAAAAAAGCACTGAAAATAATGCTCTATACTTACACATTTAATATAACAAATTTGGTTTTTAATCTTATCTACCAAAGTTTTCAGTTTCTTGATTCAAGTAATCTATTAATTTTTTAGCATATTTTGGTTGTCTTAATTTTCTCAATGCTTTAGCTTCAAGACTTTTTATTATATCTACTGGAATTCCATATTTTTCTGATATTTCTTCCACTGTTTTTGATATACCATCATAAAATCCATATCTTAAACGAATAATTTCACCTTCTCTAGGTGGTAATATTTTAAGTAATTTTCGAACTTCTTCATTAGACACTGAATTTAATACTTCTTCTTCATAATCGTGAGGATTTACTAAATAATCACTATCATATAGTTCTTCTAAAGTATCTTCCAAACTTTCGTTATCAAATTCCATAGAAATAATACGGCTTTTGGCATATTGTCTGTATTTTTCACCGGAACCTATTTTATCTGTTGCTACAAGTAAATCTATAATATCATCAATTAGTTCAGGTTTTTCTGCTATTGTAGTATTATTTTCATTTTCAATGGCAAGTTTAGCATTGATGTAATCAGAATAGAACTTACTTCTTTTATTAACAGAAATTTCTTGAATACCCCTTAATATTAAGGCTCTAATATAAGCAATTGCATATACATGAAAAGGACAATTGTAATTTAAATCGAATTTATCTAGAGCTAGAATTAAGCCTTCATACCCATAACTTTCTAGTTCATGTTGATTAATTCCTGTAACCATAGTATATCTATAGGCTATATATGGAACTAATCGCATGTTATCTTCAATAATTTCAGCTCTTAAACTTTCACTTATATTTTGCTTATATAAACTTATTTTTTTTAATGTTTCTTCTGGAGGCAAGTTTAAAGGTAATTTGCTTTCTTTATAGGTAGTCACATAGTCATAATTTTCAAATTCACCATCTAAAGTAGCGCCTTTACCACCGACACGGATGTTATGTTGATTTAAATATTCCATTACATGTTCAAGTTCATCTTCACTAAGTTTTAAGGCCATAATATGGTATAACCTAATCGATGGATAATATTCTATTTCGCCATCGATGTTTTTTCTTCTTTTCATTAAAACATATGTTGGAATAAATCTTTTTTCTAAATATTCATCTAATTCTTCATAATTTTCAAACACTTTTTCTGGTGCATCAGAATATTCGATTTTAGACATAACAGGTTCATCTATTTTTCCTAAATTATTTGATTGTATATCACCATAATTATTATCTCTAACGTATGGACTTCTATCACTGTGTCTTATTTTTTCTTCAGTTACTATTATTTTTTTCTTATTTATTATATATAAAACAAATTTTTTCTCTTGTGGTGATAAATCTAGTTTATCTAAATCACCTTCGTATATTTTTCCATCTACAACTAACCCTTTTATATATTTTTCATATATTAATAATTCTAAATCTTCTAACATACTATCTTCCTCGCTTTTCTAAAAACCAATTTCTTTTTTATATTATACAATATTAAAATGTTATTTCTAAGACAATTTCATCAAATATTTAAAATGATGAAGAAATTTTGTGCTTTTTTGTCTAAATGGTTGATTAAATATAATTTTTGATGTAAATTAATAATAGAAAGGAGGATATGATTTTGAAAAAGAAATGCTTAGCTATAATTCTTGCGGGAATTTTAATGTTTCCAATAATTGCTAGTGCTAGTTCTGATTCATCTGATTATGAATTATCTTACAGTTATGATGGCTCAAAAATTTGTGGAATCGGTGTAGATAATGGTGAAGAAAGAGTATTGACTAATTTAATGTGTTCAAAAAATACTAGCGGAGATGAAATATCTATTGCTACATTTATTAAAAACGCTAATGGAGATACTTTAACTTTAGAGAGTGATGCTGATTTCTATTTATATGGTGGAGCTGAAGATAGTTCAACTATAGTTGTAAATGGAAATAACCACATTAACATTTTAATGGATGAACACTTTACAATTACAGGAAATGGATCATTAACTATCGATGGACTTTATAGTAGTAGACTGGCTGTAGATGAAGATGGAAATCAATTATATTATATTGTTTATGATGATATTGATGGATTCCAACATCGTGTTGTAGATGAAAATGGCGATGATGTTTTAGTTGTTAGTAAAGAAGAATTTGAAGCAATGTATGAAAATCTTAAGGCTAGCAATCCAGATATGGCTCAAATTGCATTAGAAGATTTAGAATACTTTATCAACAGCCAATATGAAGTTGTTCCAGAAACAATTACGGAAGAATGGATTAAAGAACATATTACAACTGAAATGAATATTATCTATAATGAAAATGATTCTATTACATTTAGTAATGTTGGCAGTGTACTTGATGCGGAAAATGTTATATTTGAATCAAAAGATATACTTGATGAAAAATTTACATTAGATGTAACGGATGTAACAAGTAATGCTACAGACGAATTAAAGGATGCTATTGCTCTTGATAATAAAGTATTACTTCTTTTATATGATATTTCTGTAGTTAATGAAAATAACGAAATTGTTCCTATGGAAAATGGGACATTTACTATTAAAATTAAATTAACTGAAGAAATGAAAGAATATGATACTTTAACTGCAGCATATATTCTTGATGGAAAAGTTGTTGAAACATTTGATATTTCTATAGATGGTGAATATGTGGTATTTAACACTACACATTTAAGCGAATATGCTATATTAGGTGAAAATGTTAAAACTGATGAAATAATAGAAAATCCAAGTACTGGTGATAATATTTTAGTTTATGTTACTATTTTAGGTTTATCAGTTGTTGGTACTGGAATATTACTTTATAAAATTAGAAAAGAAAATTAATTCATTTAATCTTTTAAAGTAAAACACAAATAAGTTTGGCTTACTTGTGTTTTTTGTTTGTAAAATACTATTCATAATCATCATAATAATTATATCTTTTGTCATTATCTATATATCCCATTACTTGATTTATATTGATATTTTCAACGCTTTTAAAAATATTATATTCGACGAACTTGTTGGTTTCCCGAAGTTTTTTAATCAACTCTTTTACTTCAGCACGTTTAGAATCTTCATTTTTTAAAGGACAAGCACAGTTAATGAATTCTAATTCATTATATTTTAGCCAGTTGATAATTGCAGATTCACGAACTAAATAAAGCGGTCTTATTAATTCCATACCTGGGAAATTTTTACTTTTTATTTTGGGAAGCATTGATACTATTTCACCATTATAAAGAATTCCTAACATAATAGTTTCAATAACATCATTGTAATGATGGCCCAAGGCAATTTTGTTACACCCTAAATCAGCCGCAAACTTATATAAATGACCGCGGCGCATTCTTGCACACATATAACACGGAGATTTTACATCCATTGATTTTAAAGAATCAAAAATGGTACTTTCATAAACTTTAATAGGCACTCCAAGTAATTCAGCATTCTTTTTGACTTTTTCTAAGTTTTCTTTACTATATCCAGGATCCATAACAATAAATTCTAAATCGAAATTAATCTTACCGTGTTTTTTTATTTCTTGCATACATTTAGCTAGCAAAAATGAATCTTTACCTCCACTAATGCATACAGCAATTTTATCGCCATCTTGGATTAAGTCATAGACAGTTACTGCTTTTGTAAATTTGCGCCATATATCTTTACGATAAGTTTTTATAATACTTCTTTCTACTTGTTCTTGTTTCACGGATATCACCAACAAGGATATTATGACGGAGTTTTAAGTGTTTGTCAATTAATACTTTTACGATTATCTATATAAAGTTTTGCTTTATAAGAAATATAACCTTCTTTTGCTAGCCTTGATGTGGCAAAACAAACAGGAATGTTATTTTTTTGACAAATTTCTTCTACTTCTTTGGGATTTTCTTTTATTAAATTCCAAATATCTTTATCAATCATCCAATTTAATGCCACTTCATCTATTTCTTTTTCACTTGTAGAATCATCAACAACTATTTTATTTTTAGCCATATTATAGTCTTTTTTTACATGAGCAAGTTCATGATATAAAGCAAAATAGAAAGAAGCCTTTTCTTTAAAAGTTTTAGTTAAATATATAGCTGGATTAGTTATTTTTACCATCATACATCCACGTATTTTTGTAGCAGGAAGAGCGTCTTCAATAACTAAATATATACCATATTTATTAAGTATTTTTATTAGTTCTTTAGTATCAAATGGTTTATTTTGTTCATTTTTCAATTCTTGAAGCAATTTATTAAAGTTAATAGATATATAATTATTGACATTTTGATTTAAAATTAATTTGTCACAATGTTTAATCCATAAATATATCTTTTTTTGATTGGCGTTATCTCTTTTTTTATATAATACTTTAGCATTTATATAATCACTAGTTAAATCAAAACTACTAATATTTAAATATTCTAGTAAATCAACAGCATTTTGGGTAGTGTTGGTAACATCTTTTAGTTTAATCCAGCCCAATTTAGACATATCTTTAAGATAAAATGTATTTAAAAATTTTTTAATAGATTTTTCATCATTAAATTTTTCATGTAAATAATTATGAACTCTTCTTTGTTTTTCTGCAAAGACAATTAACTTAATATCAATATCAGTAATTAAACTGATAGCAACCATTAATTCTTCACTAATACCAACTTTGCCATTGATTATATTGTTTAGATGCTTTTTACTTACACCTAAACGTTCAGCAAAATCTGTTTGAGAAATTTTATAATAATCAAGATAATCTCTTAATAATGAACCAAATCCTAACATACTATCCCTCCCCATAGTGTTTATCATCTATATTTATAAATTCTAATTTTTCTATTTCAATATAACTATATGGATATTTTATTAATGGCTTCATTACAAGCCGCAATTTATGATTTATTCTAACTGTAAAAATTTCTTTTAAATTTTCCTTCTTCTGTTCAAAGTTATATACATTTTTATAAGGAGATGCAAATAACTCTTGCATGTTATTAAAAGCATTTATTATTTTTTCAATATCTTTTATTCTATTATCTTCTTTTACAAGATGTTTTCTTTTTATTAATTTGTCATAGTCTTTTAGATAACCTTTGCTTTTTATTATAATCATATATCCCCCTTTTGCTTATACATATTATAACCTATTTGGTTATAATATGCAATATATTTTTAAAAAATTAGACTTAAAAGTAAAAATTTAGTACAATCTTGTTAGAGGTAACTATGAAAAATTTATATAAACTAATTGTTAACGATAAAGAAATCATTAATATTTACAATAAAATTCACTATTTAGAAGATAATGATGAATTTGGTTATGCTTATCATGATTTCAATCATGTGTTAAATGTATCTAATTTAGTTAATCAAATATTAAGTTAGGGTATGACGTTGATTTTATTTATAGTGCTAGAATAGCAGCAATATTGCATGACACTGGAGCATTGCAAGGAAAGGATGGGCATGCGTTAAGAAGTTATGAATTTGCTAAAGAATATTTTAAGAAAAATAATATTACAATTGAAAATATTGAACAAGTCTTAGAAGCAATAAAAATCCATAGTGATGGATTTAATACTGACAATATTATAGCCCTTGCCTTAATAATTGCTGATAAACTTGATATAAAATATACTAGAGTTGCAAAGGCCGGACAAAAAGTTATTGGCAATAGACAATTTTTAAATATTCTTGACATTGAAATTACTATTTTACTAAAAAAGTATTTAAAGCAATTGAATCTTTTTGTAATAAAGTTAATAAAGATTATAAAATATTAATGAATAAAAAAATTTGGAAACTATAACCAAATTTTTTATTTTTGATATAAATATCATTTATAATCATTGGCGACTGAAGTTGGCGTTGGATTTGGATTTTCAGGATCTGTTGGATCTGGTGCTGACGGATTTACAACCACTGTAAATTATACATTTGAACTTTTACAAAGCATTGCTAAAAAGCATAACCTAGAAATAATTATTAAAACAAAAGAAAAGAACTAGTTTTTCTTAAGTATCAATCTTAAGAATTCTAGTTCTTTTTCTTTAGCATTATTTTCTCTTGTTTCTTTATTTTCAACATAAACTTGTCCAAGTTCATTATATAATTCAAAAGCGTGAGCATACTCATGAATATTTATTCTTAGACATAACTCATCAAAGAAGTCAGGAACAAGAACGCGAAGATCAACAATACGATTATCCTCGTCAAGAATTGGAAAACAACCCCAACCAAAGTCTTTAAGAGGATATCTTTTTACTTTGCCTTCTAGAAACTGGAAGAACTCCTCATTGCCTATTGCTAATTCATGTAATATGGCTAGGAATTCTTGTTCATCAATAATCATTCAATTATTGATAGGTTGTTATTTTTGATATGTTCTATGAATCTATCTTTGAAGTTTGTTAAATCTTTTTGTTCAAGAGTTTTAGTATTGCTTCCTAAAATATATCTTATAGTATATTTATTTTCATAAGTACCAACAAGGGAATAACTTTTAATCAAATTACTCTTAAAGTCACTTAGGACTTGTTTTAATGTGTCATACTTTGTATTATTTGGCATAATAATTGTATAATCTAGTTCCACTGTTGGATATTTACTTACTTCTGTAGCTAATTTTTGTGTAGGTATAATTCTAACATATTTATCAAAATCGATATCAATACAAACAATGACTTTTTTCTTAGCAAGTTTATTAGTGACAACTTTACTCAATACATTTATTTCCCCAAGTTTAGTGTTATCAACATTAATAACTTTGCCTAAAGAAGTATCATAATAAGATTTTTCGTTAACATTGTTAGTAAATGTAACTGATTTATTTTTTAGCATTTTAAATAAATATTTAACTATACTTTTAGCTTGCATGTAAATTGTTTCAATATTTTTTTCATCATCAGCAAGAATTATGCTTAATACTCTTTTATTTTCGTTATTTTCAATAATTGTTGCTATTTCGAAAATATTAAATTTATGATAATTTTTGAAGTTTAAATCGACAATATTCATTAAAGAAAAACTTAAATCATCACGAAGAATGTTATTTTCGCTCTTGCCTAGTAATTTGACACCATTTTTTTCGATACCAAGTTTCTTTAAAGTTTCAGTATCATACCAAATATAACTATTTACTTCGTGCATATCATATTTAGTTGCAAGCAAGTTCTTTACTTCATATTCTTGATTATAGATTGTTTCATGTTCGGCAATTGTCAAATCTAATTTTAATGGTTTAGCTTCAAAATTTTCAAGACCATACATACGAGCAATTTCTTCGATTAAGTCTTGTTCAATTTTTACGTCTTTAGTTGCTCTAAATGTTGGAACAGTTACTTCATAGGCATCTTTATTAGTTTTAATTTTAAAGCCTAATTTTTCTAACATATTTGTTACTACTTCATCACTAAGAGTTCTACCCATATAAATGTCCAAAATGTTTTTATGTAAGGTAATATGCCCTTCTTCTAATTTAGTAGGATAGACATCGGTAAGGTTTGATCCAAATACTAAATCAGGATTTTCTTTTTTTAGTAAATATACTAATCTTTTAATAGCAATTATAGTCATGTTAGGGTCAAGGGATTTTTCATATCTCGCACTGGCTTCTGTCCGAAGTCCTAAAGCAACAGCAGTTTTCCTAATTGATCCTGCATTAAAATTAGCACTTTCTAAGAAGATAGAATCGGTATCACTTAAAATTTCGCTATCTAAACCTCCCATTACTCCGGCGATACCAAAGTATTTATCACCATTTTTAATCATTAAATTGTCTTTAGTTAACTTTCTTTCAACACCATCTAAGGTTGTATAGGTATCACCATCACTTGCTAGGCCTACCTCAATTTTTTTTACCACACGTGAATCGAAGGCATGCATAGGTTGTCCTAATTCAAGCATTAAATAATTTGTTAAGTCAACAAATAATGATATTGAACGCATTCCTACATAGTAAAGAAATATTTGCATATCTAACGGAGTTTTATTATTTTTTAAGTTATCTACTTTTAAACCAGTATAACGATAACAAAGATTAGGGTCTTTAATGGTTATTTCTAAATCTTTTTTATCATTAGGAATTTCTATTAAATCCAATGGCAATAGTTCATGGTCTGTTATAGCAGCAATTTCACGGGCTATACCATAATGTCCCCATAAATCTGGACGGTTTGTTAGTGATTTATTATCGATTTCTACAATTATATCATCTATCGGCAAGTAATCTTTAACATTAGTTCCAACTGGAGCATCACTAGGAAACTCTAAAATACCATCGTGATTATCGGATATACCTAGTTCACGACCACTACAACACATACCATTTGATAATACACCGCGCAAAGGACGAGCTTTTATTTCGATGCCATCAATATGTCCCCCGACTTTAACATAAGCGGTTTTTAAACCTACGCGAACATTCGGAGCTCCGCAGACAACTTGAATTGGTTCAGATTCCCCACAATTAACTTTTAAAATATGCATATGATCGCTATCAGGGTGTTCAACGCATTCGACAATTTCAGCGATGACGATATTATCTATTTGGTCCCCGACTTTTTTTACTCCTTCTACTTCAGCAGTACGAATAGTAAAAGTATTCCAAATATTTAACCAATCAATATCTTCACTGTTTTTTATATGACTTTTTAATTTATTACATGATATTAACATAATTTATCCTCCCTACTTTATATCAAAATTCTTAAGATAACGAATATCTCCAGAATTTAGAACACGAATGTCACTTATTTTATATTTCATCATAGCAAGACGAGTTAAGCCAATTCCAAAAGCAAAGCCAGTATATTTTTCAGGGTCAATACCTCCAGCGCGCAAAACATTGGGATGAACCATGCCGCAACCAATAAGTTCTATCCAACCACCATTTTTGCAAGTCGGGCATCCTTTACCACCACAGATAACACAACTCATATCCATTTCATAACTAGGTTCAGTAAATGGGAAGAAACCAGGACGAAGTCTTACTTTTAAATCTGTCTTAAATACTTCACTAAGTAATTCTTGCATGACATACATCAAATTTTCAATAGAAATATTTTCATCAATTACCATACCTTCAATTTGAAAGAAAGTATTTTCATGATTAGCATCGAGGTCTTCATTTCTAAAAGTTCTACCAGGGGCACAAATACGTAGTGGTGCTCCATAGTTTTCCATACCTCTTATTTGGTTATCACTTGTTTGTGTTCGAAGAAGCATACCATTATCCAAGTAATAAGTATCTTGCATATCGCGAGCTGGATGATCTTTAGGAACATTTAGTGCCTCAAAATTATAGTATTCTGATTCCATTTCAGGACCACTTACTACTGTAAAGCCCATCTTTTTTAAACAATCTGTTACCTCCTTAGCAACAATTGTTACTGGATGAAGTGAACCATTTTCAATATCATAATCTAAGGTATCATCAAAAGTAATATTTACTTTATTTTCCAAAGACTCTAAAGTACTAGCAACAATACTTTCCATTTCTTTTTTAGTATTATTAATTAAACTACCATACTTTCTTTTGTCCTCAACCGACATATCCTTTAGACTAGCTAAAATCTCAGTAATCCGACTTTTTTTACCGACATATTTTGATTTAACGTTTAATATATCAGCTTCTTTACTACATTCTTTTAATTCTTTTTTTAAATTTGCTATTAAGCTTTCTAATTCCTTTTCCATTTTCTCCTCCTTAAAAATAAAAAGTTCATAAACTAATTAAGGACGAGTAATTACCCGCGGTACCACCTTAGTTTATGAACTTTTATCATACGCTTTGACTGATAAGGGAGTTACCCCAAAAGTATTCATCAAGGGAAATTCATTTTATTATCATCTTTAAAATATTCTCAGCTATATATTTTATCTCTGTTAAGAATTATATAATAAAACTACTAAATTGAATCAATATACTTTAATGTTTTTTCTTTTTCTTATTTGTTTTTTTAGTCTTTGGTTTGACAACTTTAGTTTCTTCTTTCACTTCTTCAGTTTTAGTATCTAAAGTCTTTAATTCTTCCTTAGATTCTTGGTTAGCTTTATCAATCCAACCTTTACCTTCAACAACACGAGCAACCATCATTGAACTTACTGAGTCACCAGTAACATTAAGTAAAGTGGCTGGTGCATCTATTATTGTAGCAACAATTGTCAAAATTGGCAAGGCCGCAACTGGATAACCCATCATTGTTATAATCAACATTTCAGAAATTGTACCACCACCGATAGGAACTGCAGTTACTAAAAGGGTAGCAATTAAAGCAACACCGATTATTTGAGCAACGTCACCGAAGGTAGCAATGCTCGTTCCAAATAAACATACTAAGAACATTATTTTGAAAGCACTACCAATTGATGAACCATCTTTATGGAAACTGGTTCCTAAAGATACTGTTGTTTCAGCAATATCATTTGGAACTCCCATTCTTTCTGTACATTCGATATTTACTGGTACACTAGCAGCAGATGAACAAGTACCTAATGAAGTTAAAGCAGAAGGAATAATATTTTTCCAGAATGCTTTAACACCTTTAAACCCAGCAGCAATGTAAGCATATAAACTATAGAATATTGCCATAAATAGTAAACTGACTACTAAATACATTACAAATGTTTTTAGGAATCCAACCGCTATGACACTTCCCAAAGTTCCAATTAGAGAAGCAAAATAACAACCTAAACCAATTGGGGCATAATACATAATTATACTAATAAGTTTATACATTACTTCACTAAAGGAATCAAATAGGGCAGCAACCTTTCTTCCTTTTTCACCACTCTTGTTAATAGCTATACCAAATAAGATAGAAATAACTATTAGAGCAATCAAATTATCTGTTGAAAGTAAATTAACAAATTGATTTGTTGATAAAACACTAACTGTTCTTTCCAATAAATTTAGTTCTACTTCTTCAGTAACACTATCATCAAACACTTCACGAATTGCATCCGTATCACTCGGATTAACCAAATCAACTGTAGCAGTTGCAACGAAACCTACAATTACAGCAATTATAGATGTTATTAAGAATATAACAATTGTACTTATTAATATCTTACCTAATCTCTTTGGTTGATTAATCTTCGAAATCGACGATGTAATCGTAAAAAATATTAAAGGAACAATAATGACTAACAATAAATTTAAAAACAAATCGCCGAGTGGTTTAACAATTTCAGCTTTTTCTTTAAAGATTAAGCCACATATAGCTCCGATTACTACAGCACCTAGTAAAACTATAGTGCTTTTGTAGTTTTTCAAGACTTTTTTCACAAAATCCCTCCTTAATTACCTAAATCTTACCATATTATATTTTTTTCGTCAATTTTTATGCCAATTAAATGTAAATCGCACTTTACAAAAATTAGTGTAAAGAAAAAGAAGTAGACTTGTTCTCTACTTCAATTTTGGTAAGTCATCAAGGCTAATATCTTCATCATAAGCATCAAATATACTAGATGGACTTTGAGGATCAGATGTTGGCTTTAAGTGTGGCATTTTAATTTCTTCATTTTCTATAGGTGGGGTATATCCTAATAATTTTGGTTTCTTTTCAAACAAAGGACGTGTCATTATATCTTTTAATTTACTAGGTTTATCATTCTTTGTTTTTCTATTAGGATTGGCTTCTTGTTTTAATTTAACCAACCGCCGAATATCTTTAAATATGATATATAATGCTGGAATCATAATGAGAATTAACCAGCCAAAGCTACTAGCTAAAAAGAACTGAACTCTTCCTAATTGGGGAATACGTAAAGCAACTTTTCCTACGACTTTTTCAAATGGCACAGTTGTACTATCTTCAACTAAATTATTATCACCTTTAGTTTGGAAATTATAACTTCCATCACTATTTTTTATTATTGAAATTACACGATGGGTAATGGTACTTCCATGAACCTCTGGAGCATCAGAATAAAAAGTAATAACATCACCAATCTTGATATCCTCTGGTTCATCCACGCGAACATCTATTACAACATCATAAACATTAATATTGGGAATCATACTACCACTAATTATAGTATATAATGAAAATTTTGGTTCATATTTACCACCACTTATTGTATAAACTTTGGTAGCTATAAAGTAATAAAGAAGGAAACAAGCACAAATTACAAGCAAAGCAAAAACAGTCCAACTGATAATAGTGGAAATAAGTTTTAATACTTCGCGGAATGTTAATGTTTGCTTTGCTTCGGAATTCATACCACACTTCCCTATTCTTTTTTATTATAACCAAATATTCGACAAATAGCAATATATCTATGTACAATTATTACCATTTAACATGACATATTTTGGTATATTTTATTTCCAATAGTATTTAAAAATAATATTAATATAACAGATACAATTAGAAAACTAAGACTTATGTAGAAAATGTATCCATTACTTGATATATAGTCATTAAAGGCTAAAAATATTCCTAATAATAAACTAGAAAATATCGTTATAAAAGATGCAGCACTTTGTTTTATAACCTTTATTTCACTTTTCCAAGATAGGACTGGAAATAACAAATTAATAACTAAACCATATATACTAATAAATAAACCACTACAAATAATTATTAGAATTGTTAACAAGTTAGTTTTAAAAGATATATCCAAAGATAAATTAAAAATACCTAGAGATACTAAACAAAAAGTTACAATCAATAGAAAATTACATAATACTTTAGATAGCCATACTTCACGAAATTTAATTGGAAGCATTTTTAAAATATAAAAGTTGTTTCCTTCAATTGATATTGAAGAAGATGTTGTTGAACTTAAAAGAATTAAAAATAGGAATACTAATGGTAAATAATTAATAAGGGTATTGGAATTAATAGGAATATTTTCTATATTATCTATATCAAAGAATATTAGTAAAATAGATAAAATAAGAATAAGTAATAATCCTAAACAAGAATTTAACAAATAATTTGGTGAACCTAAAATTCTTTTTAAATCCTTTTTAATTAAACTAAGAAGAAGATTATCGTTTGATAATTTATTATAATCGACTTTTTTTAGACTACTTACAGTTATTCTGTTAGTAACTTTATTATAAAATATACTTAGAAAAATTATTAATATAAATATGCTAAAAAAAGATACACCAATAAATATCATAAGGGATGTAATATTGTTATCAATAAGCATACTAGTGTAATATTTTGTTAAAGGATATATTCTGTTAAAAAAGGAAGAAAAACTGTCTTTTATATCTAATAAATTTAATTCTAAATTAGAGTTTAAATGAAAAGAGAAATAAAGACTAAAAAGTAATAATAATAGCATTAAAATAGTTTGAATAGCTTTTTTATATTTAAAATTTGCAGATATAACAGTAATAATACTGTTGATAAGAACTGCAATTACAGTAGGAATTATAGGAATAATAAATAAAGATATTAGGCAATTAAATAAAAAAGAAGAACTAGATGATATTATGTTAATATATGCAAGATAACATGGAACCATTATGATAATAATAATTAATAAATTATATAAATAAATATTAAATAGTTTACTAGTAATAATGACTTTCTTAGAAATAGGTAAGCTACGAAGAAGGTCTTGATCTTTGCTATTAAATATATCCATTCGAAAAATGCTTAAAGCTAAAATAAACATACTGCTAAAAGCAAAGAATTCACTCAAGGCTAGTCCTTCCATATTTAGGACATGAAAACCATTAATCATATACTTAGCAAAGCGATAAATAAATAGACCAATTAGAAAATAAAGAAGCAAAAAGAGGAATGCTTTAAAGAAAGTTAAGGAAGAATCTTTTTTATTTAAGGGAAGATAACTTGCAAAATTTATTTTAACTAAATTAAATAAGTTCGACATTATTATCCATCTCCATATATATTTCTTCTAAACTTTTATTTTGGATCAATTCACTCATTTTTCCACTATAAATTAGCTTACCTTCTTTTAATATGGCTATTTTATTGCATAGTTTTTCAGCTACATCCAGGATATGGGTCGAAAAAAGAATTGTGGCACCATTACTAGCCAATCTTTGCATTTCTTCTTTTAATTTATGAGTACTTATCGGATCTAAACCTACAAATGGTTCATCTAATATTAGAACTTGGGGTTCATGAATCAATGCCGCAATTAAAGATATTTTTTGTTTCATACCATGAGAGTAATTGTTGATACTTTGATTTAGATATTGGGACATTTCAAACATTTCACTGTATCTTTGGGTAAGTTCTATCTTTTTTTGGTGGGGAATTTTAAAAACACTTGCAATAAAATTGATGTAATCAATTCCCCGAAGATGTTCATATATATCGGGATTATCAGGTATATAGGCAATTCCTTTTTTACAATCTAGGCTTGCTGTTTTAATAGATTTATCATTTATAAAGATATCACCTTCTTTAAAGTCTAAGATACCAACTATACATTTTAAAGTTGTCGTTTTGCCAGCACCATTATGACCAACAAAAGCACATATGTCACCATTATCTATAGTTAGATTTAAATCTTTAACAGCATATTTATTTTTAGAATAAGCTTTAGAAAAATTTTGAATTACTATCATGTTATCCTCCCTACTTTTATTGTTTGCTTTCAGTATAACAAAAGTAGTAAAACAATGCAATAAAGGATTGTATTAATAAAATTTAAATTTGTGCAGTTATGTAAAAATAGATTGTAACTTTTTATGCCGAGAAAACATTAAAATTTTAGGGATAATGTGGTAGGCTGTTTTGTATGCGCAGCATTTATTACTGCCTTTCAGCCATATTACCACATTATTGGTTCCTGAAATTTTGATGGCAAATTGGAATAAATGTTACACATCTATTATAACTGCACACTTTTTTTGCATATAATATATAAATAGACTTTACATTTAGCCTATTTTATATTAAAATTAAAACACATGGAACCGTAGCCAAGTGGCTAAGGCGTAGGTCTGCAACACCTTGATCGCCGGTTCAAATCCGGCCGGTTCCTCCAAGTTAAAATGAAAAAGAGTCAATTATTGGCTCTTTTATTATGCATTAATTATTTTATTCTTATCTTATAGCACCGATCTCTTATGGTAATAAGCAGATTTACTTGTTCGGCATTTTCTACAATATTATCAGTTTGCAAAATTATTTTATCAGTCACTCTATTTGGAGTTACATAAGTAGTCGATATCTCTCTGGAGGTGCCATCTAGAATGTATTCAATCGACATAAACTTATCAGCGAATGTTTTTATGTCTTTGATATTGTCATACGCGTCGGATTCGGCGTCCATGATGAAGTCATAGTCCATTATTAAAAGTGTTTGACTCATTTGACTAGCAGTATTTGTTGTTACTAAGCCAGTATATGTTCGACATGTTCCCCGATAGCAAGATTCATATTGATATTCATATCTTGAAGAAATTTGAATACTCTTGATAGTTAACGATGAATTATTTAAAAATGTGCTAGAAAAGGAAACAGATTCATTTAATTTAGCTTCTCTAACAACATCAACATCCATAAGTTTCTTAGGATGAAGTTTAACATTGATTGTTTTGGCTAAGAAATTTCGAGATTTTTGAGCTGCTCCAGTATAAATAGTCAAACGATAATCACTAGCTACTTGATCCTCTGTTAAAATATATGGAATTATGTATGTAGAAGTTTCTTCAGAAGTAAATGGTCTACCCATAAATGGATTTCCATAATCAGTGAAATGATTTCCTATATCTAGTGATGGATTTACATAATCACCATTAATATAAATTTTTAAATTATTATAATCTAGGCTAGCATTATTGGAAGATATATTAGTTATTTCTAATTTAAGTACTAAATAATATTTACCTTCTACAATACTTTCGCCATGTTCATTAATATTAGTTAAGATACTATCAGTCACATTCAATCTAAAGCCATTGTATGTGAAAGCTTCACCAATATCATAGGTATAACGAATTTTTTCATAACTTTTAAAGCCTAGAAATAGAGTTATGACAACGATTACAGCAAAGATAATGTTAACAATCATTTTGTTTTCCAAATAATAATAGTAAAATTCTCGAATAAAACGGCGAATTAATCTTTCTGCTTTGTATGTTTGGAAATTGATATTTAATTCTATTTCTTCAGAGTCTTCATCAGTAATTTCCAATTCTTTTAAATCGCTTTTAAAATCAAATTGTTTGACATTAAAACCTAAGGCTCTAATACCTAAAACAATTACAAAGAAAAATTGCGGATAATAAATTATCTGGGCAATATCTCGATAAGTTCTAGCAGCAGCAGTTGACCACAAACCATTACTTAAACTATTAATTAAATAAGCAGCAATAAAAACAAAAACAAATAGAATTATATAGTAAATTATCGCCGCTAGGTAGATTTTGTTAGGTTTTTTCTTGGTACGTAATAATACATAAATAGCAATTAAACTAGCTACTACTAAAATAATTGTTATATATATTGGCCAACCTATATATTCTGAAGCCATATTATCGATGACAGTTACAGAATAGCCGTTGCTAATAAATCTTCTAAAAAAGGCAAGGATGTTGCGAGAACTAACAGCAATAAAAATAGTTAAGGCCGTTAGAATAATATGAATTATTCGAAATCGTTTGATTAGAAAACCATATGGCTTTTTTAAAATCATACTATCGCACCCTTTTCTATTAATATTTTAACACAAAAAGAATATGGTGCCTAGCCCATATTCTTATCTTTTAGTTACTAATACTTGGTCTTTTAATAAATAAATGGTTTCATTTTGATTTAATAAATCTAATTTCGATATTTTAAACATGTTAGCAACAGTATCTAAGGTATCTCCTTCAGCTGTAATATAATAACTATAGCCACTTTTAGGAATTAAGATTTCCTGATTGGGATAAATATAATCATCCATATTAAGGCCATTTAAACTGGCTAGCAAAGTGGGATTTATATTGTATTTTTGAGCTATTTTATATAATGAATCACCAGCTTCAATCGTATAATAGTTAAAATATTTTTCTTTGTTTTTAGGGACAACTATTTCCATTCCTACACGTAATTCATCTGGAAAATAAATGTTATTAACATCCATTAACACTTCTGGTTTAGTATTGAATTTATTAGCAATACTTTGCAAATTATCATTGGGTTTTATAACATATTTATCAAACATTTTATCACTCCTAATATAGGATATGATAAGGTAGGAATTTGGTTAATCAAAGATAAAAACCATATTTTGATGATTAAAATTCCATTCGGAATATTCAAGTAAAGCTGTTTCACCTTCATAAGGATTATATTTATATAAGATAGCATCAGCAATGTAATATATATCTAGTCCTGATACTTCAACAAGTTCTGATACCTTACGATTAGTTAATAATACTTTATTTTGACTGTAGAGTGTTTGTAAATAAAGGGATGAATCTTGTAATACTACTTCTAATGGTTCTTCATTACTAAATGTTGGTTTTTCTTTTTGGAATGTTTGCTTGCTAATACTTTCCCAATTACCATTATTTAAAATAATATTTTTACTAGTATATATTTCCTCTTTCTTTAAATCGATATAAAATTCTTGATCTTCACGAAGATCATATATATATACTTTATTTTCATCATTACCTAAAAAATAACTATTAAAATAAATATCAAAACGCAAGTTTATTGTAGAAATACTGGCTTTATCAGTATTTATTACATATAATTTATCAAATAAATAGTTTTGTTCATAATTGGGAACTAAAAGGTAATTAGCAAATTTATATATTAGAGAAAGATTATATACATCGGTTTGAAACAAAGTAAGTTTTTCTTTTTGAGAATCATTTAGATAAATAAAATCATGATAATTCCAAAGTAAATAAGTTTTATCGTCTAAAGTGGCAATATTAATGTTTTCATAAGAGTCTTTTTTATTAAATTCATCATGATCATTTATATTAGCCATGAAATATCCTTGGTCATCAGAACAAATATCATATAACTTAATGTTAGTTGTTTCAAAACTCAAGCAAGTATTTTCTTCTTCCTCAGTAAGAATAACATCTGTTATCAACTTTCTTTTATTGGTATATTTATCTAAAGAAACAAGTTCGTAAGTTTTATCGTCATAATTAATGGTAAAATAATACGCATTTAATTCTTTATCATACTTTTCAATAATACTAAAATCATCAATTTCATATTGTAATTCATAACTGGTTGTTCTTAAATAAAAGTAAATAAATACGCCGAATAACAAGATTAGAAGCAATACTAAAACTACATGCTTTTTCATACGCTATTTAACTATATTATCATGCAAGGTATATTTTTGCTTTTCTTGCATCATCAATTCAGTAATGTTTGTTTCAATATCATCTAAACCAGATTTTGGCAAGTTAGTTATGACTACTTTTTCTTTTACTGTATCGATAGTAATTTTTCCCCAAATAAGTCCTTGATAAACTAATAAGTCATTATATAAATCTGGTGTAATAGAACTTAAGAAATATCCCCATACGACACGCTTTTGACCTATTAAAATTCTTTTGGTAGTAAGAACAACTACACAACTAAAAAATGGTTCATAAAATTTAGTATTTTTTTGACCAGAAAAAGCAAACATAACTTCTTCGCCAGGGTTTAGATGTTTTTCTACTACTTCACAATGTTTTTTTAATCGCCAGGTAATTCCTCCTGGATGTTTGCGTTTAAAACTTAAAGCAAAATCATATACACTTCCCATTTTTATCACCTAGATATATTTTATAATAAATTTTTTAGTTTAGCAATATCACTTTAAGTACTTAGAATATACCCAACGATTAGTATTTATCTTTGTCCAGCCATTTTTTTCTTCCATTACGGCAACAGTTGTACCTTTAGGTAATGGGGCTTTTACTTTAAGAATAGTTCCTGCAGGCTTACTACGAACATTTAGAAAATCGGCGGTAGTTTTTTTAGTTTCATAATATTTATTAGGAATGTTTTTGGTTACATAATTACCTGCGACGTATTCCTTATCGGAAATTCTTGCCCAGTTATTAATAAACTCCTTAACTTGAATACGACTATTTTTAGGCAAAGTGTTAATGGCATTATAATTTGTACTAGGACCCAAACGAATATTTAGGGAGTCGGCGGTGGTATAGTAGTAATCATCTTCTTCAATGTTAGGAATATATAAATCAAGGAAATTTAGGCCAGCACTACTTTTGATAGTGGTAAAAGTATTATCGATGAAAAAAGCATCTTCTGGTTTAACAGCTCCACCAGTTGTGTTGATAACCCAAATACCGTTAGTATTTTTTACCCATCCAGAACCACGAAATTTACCGCGACCTACCACGATGTGAAAGTGCTCTCCAGTAGCATAACCATCTTTACCTTCGATAGCAATTCTTTCTTTACGAGTAAATACTTGACCTACTTTTAGCTTGTTTAATTCCGAATCTTCAATGTGACCAACCATGATAGTGACATAATCAGTAAATGTTGGAGTTATTACTGGGGTAGTTGATTCTAACCATAAAACATTTGTTGAACTTGTACCGACGCCATAAATTTTTTTTACTATCATAGCATCACTTGGACAATAAAAGTACCCATTTGGTCCGGTGGCTCCACAGTTATCATCAATCGGATAATCTTTCGGAGTTCCTACAGTATGTCTTGAGTGGGAAAAATCATTTTGATAAGTTTGGGTTATATTCATAATTTTTATAGGATATATTAAATAATTCATTAGCCAACACTCCCATCTATGTCTAACTCTTCGCTATTATTTGAAGTATTGTTAGTTAACTCTTTTAAATTTTTTAAAATATCATAAGTACCACCAGTAAGTATACCTGATAAAAGAATATTAATAGATATATTTTTTGTCATAAAATAATAAATAATAGCCATAATTATACCAATTAAAAGATTTTGAAGGGGAATTAAATTATTGGATACCCAACTTATTTTTTTAGAAATTAAACCTAAAATAAATGTAACAACAATTGTTACTATACTCATAATAATTTCTGTATTCATAAATTACCTCCACTATATAATATGGAAGCATAAAAAAAAGAAAGCGGTGTTTGTCCACTTTCTTAGCTAACTTTTTCAAATTGGGAATTGTAAAGATTAGCATAAAAGCCATTTTGTTTCATAAGTTCTTCATGGTTACCTTGTTCGATGATATTTCCTTCATTCATAACTAAAATTAAATCGGCATTTTTGATTGTGGATAATCGGTGGGCAATGATAAATGATGTTTTACCTTCCATTAGTTTATCCATAGCTTTTTGAACTAGTTCTTCAGTACGAGTATCGACATTACTTGTTGCCTCATCAAGAATTAAAAATGGAGCTTTATCAAGCATACCACGAGCAATAGTTATAAGTTGTTTTTGTCCAGATGAAATAGTATCATTATCTTCAATTAAAGTATCATAAGATTTTGGTAAAGACTTAATGAAGTGATCTACTCCAACGACTTTGCATACTTGTTTCATTTCATAGTCACTTATATTTTCTTGATTATAAATGATGTTTTCTTTGATAGTTCCACTAAATAGCCAAGTATCCTGTAAAACCATTGTGAATAACTCGTGGATATTTTCTCTTTTTAAATCGTTAATTGATACACCATCAATTTTAATATCCCCAGAATTTATTTCATAAAATTTCATAAGAAGATTTACCATCGTGGTTTTACCTGCACCAGTTGGTCCAACGATAGCAATCTTTTGGCCTGGTTTAACTTTTGCAGAGAAATCTTTAATTATCATCCGTGATTCATCATAGCCAAATTTAACGTGGTCGAATTCAACATTTCCTTTGACGCTATCTTTCTTTAAAACTTTAGTAAGATGTGATTCATCAGTCATTTCGCTTTCTTCTAAGAATTCAAATATTCTTTCAGATGCAGCAGCAGCTGATTGTAAGCTAGTCATGGCTTGAGCAATTTGGGATAATGGATTAGTAAATAATCTAACATATACAATGAAAGCAACGATTACACCAAAGGAAATGATATCATTTGTTACAAGAACTGCACCAACTACACAGACTACTACGTAACTAAAGTTACCAATAAACATCATGATTGGTTGCATAAGTCCTGATAAGAATTGACTTTTACGGATGGCATTAAATACTTTATTATTTAACTTATCGAATTTTTCATCAGATTCTTTCTTGCCATTATAAACTTTTACAACATTGTGACCTGAATATATTTCTTCGATGTGGCCATTCATATTACCTAATTCTTCTTGACGTTCAACAAAGTATTTTTGGGATTTTTTTAAAATTATTGCCATAATTGAGAAGCCTAGTAAACTAGAGACGATTGCACATAAAGCAAGAATCCAGTTAGTAATAAACATCATCAAGACACTACCAATTACTAGGGTTATGGCACCAACTAGAGAACCAATACTTTGCGACATTGTTTGAGCAACTGTATCGACATCGTTTGTTACCCGAGATAAGATATCTCCAGTTGAATTACGGTCAAAATATCTAAGAGGTAATTTATTAATTTTAGTAATTATCTTACTGCGCAGTTCTTTAGCAAAATTATTGGATACTGTTGCCATAATGAAGTGTTGAAAGAAACTAAATATGGCACTTGCTATATAAACAATTGCTAAGAATAAAGCAATCGATTTAATAGCAGCAAAGTCCATTTGTGGTTTAACAATACTCTTAATATCCTCAGGCATTTCATCAATGGCAGCAAATATTTCGCTAGATGAACTATCTTCATTTATATTAGACATTATTTCACTAAATTCTAGTTTATCTTCCATTGATATATCTGGGCTTGTCATAATTTCTGATATAGTAGTCTCATTAATATTTGGAACTAGGCCATCAGAAATAAGATCTGTCATATCACTTAAACGATCCGGAGCAATAATTGAAAGTATGGCACTTACTGCCGCAAGAGCAAAGGCTATAACTAA
>CALVVJ010000007.1 GCA_944363835.1 uncultured Bacilli bacterium
CAAAATAACAAAAAGTCCTTTGGTTCAACTTTAAATTTCATAATTTGCCTTCCTTTCTTTACATATTATACATCAAAAATTGATGCAATAACAGTCTAAATTACCTTAACTTGTTGCTTTTCTTTTTTATAATAACAACTAACAATATAATAAATATTAATAAACCAAATACAGCTAAAATAACAAAAACTACATTTTGATTAACCCATGTTACAATATTACCATTATTGTCTTCAACATCAATATTAATTTCCGGTTTCTCATCACTTTCAAGTAATTTATAAATTACTTGTATATTCTTATTCTGATAATTATCTCTAGTAACTTTCCAACTCAAAGTATTATTATTAATCACATCAGCGTTACTATCTAGTACCATATATACTGAATCATCTAAAGTTACATTAATAGTAACATTTTCAATTAATGGATATAAATCAAAACATGAATAATGACTTGATGTATTTAAAATATAATTTCCATCATTATCCACATCTCTTTTAAACGAGGATAAACAAGTATTAACTGCTGTTGACCTAGTATAATCTTGAATTGGAAACTCATAATTAAAATATGTATTATTATTTCGATAACTGATATTATAATATTCCACTCCCTCTACCTTTTCATTAGTTTCGCTAGCTCCTTGTGCGTCAATATAAACAGGAATAGGAAATGTCTCAACAGTATAATTATTTACTTTAATTTCTTCTGTAACCAAATTGCTACTTAAATTAACATTGTACTCTATTGTACATCCACTCAAACATATCATTAGAATTACAACTAATATAAATTTCTTAATCATCCGACCACCCTCGTTACATATTGATATATATTTCGATAAGTTGTACTGTCATAATGCAACCCATCGGTTGTTACAAACGAAACATTATTATAAGTATCTAAATATTTTAAATTAGTCAAACCACTACTATTTATAAGATTACGCATTGTATTATTAAATGTTGTAACATTGCTTTGGCTAACACTAGTTCCACTATCCACAGGGTTTACTGACATTATATAAAAAGTCTTATTAGATGTGGATGCCGATAAACTTTTATAAAGTTCAAAATAATTATTGGCAACAGTTTCCGCATTAGAATTTCCAGTAATATCATTTACCCCCATATTAATTACTACATTCCCATTACTATTATTCTTTATTATATTAATTTGTTCACTAAACCAACTGTATCCCATACTAGTCTTTGCTAAACAAGTATTAGTTTGACAACTAGAGGAATCGCTGCATAATGAATTTATATTACATAAACCAACAGTTCGAGAATCACCAACAAAGTAAATTCCTTCATCAGTAGGCATTTTAACAGCATCATACTCTCCTGTATAACCATCAACATATCCAGCTCTAAAAGTCTCTATAAACTCTTCTTCGCTTATATCCATACGATTATTTTCATACCAATCCGTCATATCAACAACATAATCTCCAGAAGAAGTAAATGATACAGTATTTATTTTTACACCTTGTGAACCGCTAGAAGCATGAGCAATATAATAAACTTTTGAATTAGTATCAACTCCAACTATCATCATAATGTGTCCAGAATGCCACAATAAATCACCAGGTTGACCAACTTGTGTTCCATTTAAAGCATATTTAGGGCCTAAATTACCTTGAGCATCAGCACCCAAAACTGTAGCATTAAATCCTGCATTATGTAATATCCAAGAAATAAAACCAGAACAATCAGGACCATATCTTGTATAAGTAGCCCAACTACCTTCATAATAATAATTATATGTTCCAGTTGAACTATTAGAAATAGTACTACCCCAATTTGGATCTACACCATAAAAAGAAGTTCCTGACCTATTAACATTTGTACCGTTACTATACATATCTGTACAATAATGTTGACCGCATAAAGTATATGGAAGTCTTACACCATAATACTGATAAAGGCTTCCAACCAACGATACCGCTGTAACTACCGCTGCATCTCTAGTTCCAATACCAGCATTTATAATATTCGACAATATATATTCATTATAAGCTTCAACACTTGTACCTTGCGATTCTAAAAAATCTCTCAAAGACATTGTTAAAATATCATTTGTACCTTCACTAGTTGCTAAAGTATAATTATTACTTACGCCTTCATATATAGAATATAATTGAACATCCCCATTATAAAATTCCAACAACTCTTTCATTGTATAATTTTGTTGAGTCGCTAAATAATACGAACCATATTGACTTATACCATATCCATGATTACTCCAACAATAAGTTCCATTATTCTTACTGCCATTTATATAAGTCATTATTCCTTTACCTTCAGCCCATGATTTAGGTATCGATTGTTGTTGCTCTGAACCTAAAGTCAAACTACCATAACCAATAAAATAATTATTAGCATCCTCACCACGATAACAAGCTGCATCATAATAAGTCTTCATTAAAGACCCATTCTTTACAGCAACTAAACCATAAGTATCCATTACAGCTTGCATAATCGGATGATCTTCAGCTGTAATTGTTGCTAAAGTATCCTTATCATAAGTAAAAGCTTGAACCCTAGCACTTCCTTCTATTGTACAATCATCACCCAATACAGAAACAGCATAACTACGAGCAGCTACAGCAAATAATTTTAAAACTTCTGGAGCATCAGAAAATAAACCAACTTCTGCATATACTACTCCGGGTATATACTCAGTTTCAAAATCTAATTCTGAAGTATAAGAATTAGTATCAGGATTATATACTTTAACAGTTTCACACAAATTATCTACTTGAAAATAATCGTAACCATAAAGACCCGAATGCCCAACTTTTTTATTATCTGACTCGAAAGCTGCAAATATTAATATTATAATTATAAAAAGAAGTATTATTCCAATTATAATAGCCAAAACTACTGGATTAGCCAATAAAAAAGCCAAAATTTTTGAAAATAAAGTTTTCACAGCATTGATAATAGCTCCACCAGCTTTTCTAGCAGCATCACTTGTAATATTACTCAAAATTCCAGTTGTTTTACCACTATGAACATTTTGTTCCTCATTACCATCATCAATCAAAGAAGTATTATCTCTAACATCATCTGAAGCATTTTCAGTTTCTTCTAAATTATCTGTTACTTCTTCGCTATCAGTTTCATTTTCTTCTAATATTTCATCGTCTTCATTATTTTCTTCCATAGAAAAAGCACCTAATCGTTTTTCTTTTCTTTGATTAGGATCATAAAGCAATCTATTATTTGAATTGTTTACTCCTCTTTTTCTATCCAATTAAACCACCTTAACTAAAATCCCCCACCAGATCCAAATGAATCCAATTCTTCCTGGGTAATAACAACTTGAATACGCATTCTCTTATTACCACACACAAATAGAGCATCACCTTGATTATAATACTTAATACTTTCCTTTTCAGCTTCATTCAAATCAATCAATTTTGCTAAATCTTCAACTGCTTGTTTACGAAGCCCCATAATCAAATAATAAGAAGCATTATCAAATATTGCTTTACCATGAGTAATAATATTTGGTGCTGCAAAATCAGTTGGTTGTTGCGTAATAATAATTGTACCAGTATTGTACTTTCTGCTTCGTCTTTGAATTTGTGCTAAAAATTCTGCACCAAGTTCATTATGACCAGCAAGTAACACATGGGCTTCATCAACCATCATTACTGTATTAACATCCTTGTCCAAACATAATCCCCATGCATATTTCAAAATATTAAAGAATAAAGCATTTTTAATATTTTCATCACTATTCATTAATTCTTTTATATTAAATACAATAAAATCACTTTCAATTTTTAAAGTTGTATGACCAGTAAAATAGTATCTAAGTTCTTTAACAAGTGGTCTTACTTTAAGTTCCAACCGTTCCATTACATCACGTTCATGAGTTGCATCCGTCATTGACAAAAGTCGACCTTTAATAGTTGCATAAACATCATCAAATGTTGGATAATCAGCACTTGTTAATTTAGTAAAATCTGTATCATAATCTATTTTATATCTTTTATAAGTATCTTGTAATACTTCACTAAACATTGTAAGTACATCTTCTTCAATACTTGGAGAATAATACTTCATAAAAGCTTTAACTTGTTGCAATGTTCTAGTTAAAACAGTATAACCTAGCCCTTGTGCAATTTCTTCTTCATCAGCATCAATTACTATTTCTAGGGGATTAATCATCCCAAAATCTCCGCCCTTACCAAGGTCTAAGAAATCTCCACCTAAAGAATAAGTCATTTCTTCAAGTTCACCTTCAGGGTCAACACATACAATTTTACATCCATTTCTTATATGTGAACGAAGAAGAACTTTTGCAGCTGTCGATTTACCACTACCAGACATACCTAACAAAATTAAATTGGCATTATTCCTATTATTTTCCTTCTTTATTTGATATAAGAATTGATTAAATAAGATTACCCCACCTGAAGCATCTACCCCAAGTAAAGTTCCAGCACCAGGGTCTTTAATACTATCAAATATAAACGGATACATTGCTGCAATTGTAATTGAAGGAATAGGTGTTCCTATTCTTTGTTCAATATCTTGCGGCGGAAAAATCGGCAATATTGATTTTAATGCTTTCTCTTGTTCAAACATCAAAGATACTGCTCTCATTCCCAAAGCATCCAAATAACTTCTAACTTGCATCTTTCGAAGTTCTAATTCTTCTTTGCTATTAGCAGTAATCATTAAATGCATTTGAAAATCAAATATTCTTGCTTGTGTTGCAGCAAGCATTTGAATAAATTGTTCCAAACTTTCATAATCTTGACGAATTCTTTCTTGCATTGTTTGGTCCTTTTCACCTTGATATCTAACTTTCAAATCAGCAATTTCCTTATTAAGCATTTTTCTTAAAACTTCAAATTCAATAGGAATATGCTTTATAGCAATTTTTACCCCATTAATATTTGTCATATCAGACAAATATCCTGGTGGAATATTTCTAGGAAAAGCTATAACAGTCATAATTGTAGAATATTTTCCACCAATTACAAACTCAGTAGGTTTAAACTCCATTCCTTTTGGAGCAACTTCGCTTTTTAATTTACTCATATCACATCACCGCCCCAAAATTTGTTTGTTCTCCACCATTTAAGAAATTATCTAAAAGCATACGCAAATCACTATTAGAAGCTTGTTGTGATTGCAATCCAGCAGTTGCCAAACCACTAATCAAATTATGTAATTTTTTTTGAACAAGCTCCATTCTTTTTTCTTTAAACAAAATATAATATTCTGTATCAACAACATTGTATTCTACGCTTGTAAATAAATTAGCTTTATTTATATCTTGCATTATGAGTTTTTTTATAGCATTACTTTGAGCATTATTATACATTAATTGTAATTGTGATACATAAACATCAATATCCACTGGACGATCAGCAATTAACAACCAAAATTCAAAATCTATACTATTATAAAAATTTCTTAAATTATATATAGCAGCATTTTGGCTTCCAGCATCCATTATAAAAATATTTTTAGGAGTAATTTTCACACCAGTTACATAGGAACCATCATCTAATTGAATCATCCCATTCATTATCTGCTTGATTGGCAACCAATCTTCAGCATAACTTACTCCACTACTCATCCTCGGACTCATATCTTACACACCAACCTCTCCAATAATATCTTTTCGTACTAACCACATAATTAACAACATTTACTATAAATTGTAAAACATTATGATAATAAAGAACAGGTGTAACTAGAAAACCAGTTATTACCGCAGGCATCAATATTAATATCATAATACCAACATCAGCATTTCTAATTAACATAAGAAGCAAAAGTGTAAGTCCACAACCAGATCCAAATAATATCAAATCCAGCGGAGTAAAAAATCCTAATATCAATTGTGATTTCTTTGAATTAGCTGGTATCAAATAATTATTATTCATTCCCCATTATCCTTTCTTCTATTTATCAGATTTTCTGTCTAAATATCGTTGTTTTTCCCTATTAGCATCTACAGCCTGTTTACCAGCAGCAGAAGCAACGTCATCAATAAACTTTGCATAATTACCATTTTTTACAGTCACATTATAATCAGGATCAGATTTATCTTTAGATGGATCTATTAAATCTATACCAGAATTTCTTATAACATCTTGAGCATATTCCCCAGCAGTCCTTGCAGAATATAAGTCTCCAGCCTTTATAGTTCCAAGCCCTTCACCTGATAATGCAACTTGACCAAGTCTGGTAATACTTTCTTTTTCAAGTTGATTATACATTGAATCCAAATAACCAATTCGTTGAGCAGCCTCTATGGACATTCTTCTAGCCAAAGTTTCAACTTGTTTATCTCGTTCTGCAGCCCTATTTTGATATTCTCTAACTGCATTATTATACGCATTTTCATCAATTTCACCTGTAATTGATGATTTGAATTTATCTCTACTTGGTGGAGGAGGCATTTCTCCAACTTGTTGCTTTGCTAAAGCAGTGTAATCAGCTTTACGATGAGCTTCTCTTTGTTGTTCTATATCCTGTCTTATAGTAGATGCCGATTGTCCTCTATATTGACTATATAAATCAAATAATCTTTGTTGATCTTCAGGACTACCTTTAAAATCTTTAAGTTCCATCTTAGCAACAATCTCAGCATCAGTGCTATGTTTATCCCATTCTTTTTTTACAGCAGCACGAAAATCATCATTTGCTTTACCAATATCAGAAGAAACTTTAATCACATAGTCCAAATCTTCAACACCTTTTCCAGTCAACCAGTCGGCAAAATCTCCAACATGACCTTGCATTGCCCCAGTAAAAGTACCACCATGCTTTGCTCGATAAGATATTCTATCACTCCTAGCCTTCGCTGCTCCTGCCAATCCTTTACTAGCCGCTGAAGTCACATCCTTAAATCCTTTAGCCCCTCTCGCATTATAAGCTGTCCTGACAGCAGAAGATGCACCACCAGCAAGTCCCGATCTAATCGATTGTCCAAAAGTATTTCCTGCTCGACGTGATTTTGCTACATTTCTAACAGTCCCTAAAACTCCAGCACCAACTGTCATAGCAGCACCAGCAGCAAAAAGGCCACCTCCAGCAATAAGTTTATCTTTTATTCCAAGTTTAAGATTTCCAGATTTAATTCCGGTGATATCTTCAATTAATTTTGGAATCATTTTTGCAAAAGCTATTAATCCAAGAACAAAAATGGCTTTAACAATAAATGTATTATCTCCAAAATCGATTCCATCTATCATTCCAACAAACAAAGTAACTAAGCACAAACAACCTACTCTAACAAATACCTCACCCCAAGTAGCAATTACAGCTGTAAACCACTTTTTAGTCAAATCATTATTTCCTGGAGCAAGGCTCAAAAAGAAACTAACAGGAGCCATAACTTGATAGAATATTAATTTTGCTGATCTGATAGCTAAATCTAAGCAAAAACTAAAAATCATATATAATAGAAAAATACCTGCAACTGTAGATAAAATAAATGTATATTCGATTTCACCAGATTTAACAAATTCTGATAAAGCTACAACTCTATCCCATTGACCAGTTGATATTACTTCAGCCTTTAACATTTCAAAAGTATAAGAATCATAGGATATAGGTATATCCGATATTGCCCCTTTAACTAATAAACCACTTCCAAGAGATACAGCCCCAGTTAAGATAACAGCGCCTAAAGTAGCAGGAGGAAATACTACACAAATAAGAGCAGCAAGCCCTCCGGCCACAACACCACCAGCAATCCCGGCGCCTAATCCTCCTAAAGCAGTATCGCCAACAACTCTATCGGAAATATTATAAGTTGTTCCAGGAACAGTTTCTTTAAAAACCCCATTAAATGTCAACCAAGCAAATGTATTTCCCGCCGAAAATATGGTAGCGTCAATAAGTTCTTCTTCAGTATATTCATAAACTTCTCCAGTTTCAGTATCTTCATAAGTATAAGTATCAAAACCAACATAATCTTCACTTAATAACAATCGTGGTAAAACGTTATATTCTAATAACGAATTTTGAAAATTATATAAAAATGTAAAAAATGTAGGAATCAAACATACTAAAACTAAAGCCCGCACAATCTTAAATACAATTTTTTGAACTGAATTGTCACTCTTAGCTGCTTTATCCGGATTTACAATGCCTTGAATCAAAGAAGCTACAACTAAAAATAATACTATGACCCCAAGAATTATATAAATACGATTAATTATGGAAGAAAAATTTTCAATATCAAAAATTTGTGCTTTAGCAATATCCATAAAAATTTCATATAAAACCCCAACTAATTTATATATATTACTATCTAGCCAAAGAAAAAATTCAATAATAAACTCTGGAACGCCTTCAAGACCAATCCAACTTAAATTTAATAAATTTCCCATAAAAGACATTATAATTCACCTACCCAAGGCCACAACTACCATATAACCCTAATAATTCCATGAGAAAATCTAGAATAATAGGAGCAAAAAAGATTAATACACAATATATAAATCTTTTTGCAGTAGTCATGCTTGCTTTCTTTACAGAATCTTTATCATCAGAAACTAAAGCTTTTATAAAATCAACAATACTCAAAATAAGCAATGCCGCAATAGCTACATATTTCATAATATTTAAAATCCATTGCAACCAATAAGCAGGAGCCCTATGATCATTTGGATCCCCAAGTAATCCTTCGCAACTATTTAATGAACCCTCTTCATCAAACAATTGATAGCTTTCAACAAAACTAGGCTCTGATGCTATTACACTTGCATTAGTAGTTTTCATATAACAAAAAAAAGATAGCATGATTATACAACTAAAAAATAAACTTCGTTTTACTACAGTCATAAATCACACCACCTTTAAACCAAAGTCTATAAATTAAATTATTTATATCAAAATGGCAGGGGCGGAGAGAATCGAACTCCCATCAAAAGTTTTGGAGACTCCTATGCTACCATTATACCACGCCCCTAAAAAACGACTTGGTCATAAAAATTATAACACAATATATACTATTTTACTAGTAATTTTTTATATATAAAATTAACTTTTCACAATATTATACATAAAATACTACAGGTGAAATATATGATTATAAGTTATACATCAACTGAACTTGATTTATTAGCAAGAATTATGAGAGCAGAAGCTCTTGGAGAAGGCGACCTCGGAATGTTAATGGTCGGAAATGTCGTAGTTAATCGCGTTTTAGCAGATTGCCTAACATTTCGCAACATCGACAGTATATATGACGCTATTTACCAACCTAACCAATTTGTTGGAACCAATTCTTCATTATTTAATGCTAGTGCCACAACTCTAGAAAAACAATTAGCTCAACGAATATTAAATGGTGAATACTATTATCCTGCCACTAATGCATTATGGTTCTATGCTCCATCTGGTAATAGTGAATGCAAATCTACTTGGTATGATCAAGAACTAGCAGGAAGATATAAAAGTCACTGTTTTTATAATCCAGATCCTGGAGTATGTCAACAACTACATTAAACTTGCAAAAAATTCAATTTACTGTATAATGATGTGTGTAGATGGTGATTAATATGTTCTATACTTATTTTTTATTGTTCATAATATATTCTGTAATCGGTTGGTTATTAGAAATAGGATTTTCTCTATTCGAACTAAAAAAAATAGTCAATCGTGGCTTTTTAATTGGCCCATATTGTCCAATCTATGGCGCAGGATGTCTATTATTAGTTATCTTACTTTCTGACTACTCTGATAATATATTTGCTTTATTTGCCCTAGCCATAATTATTTGTTCCCTACTAGAATATATAACCAGCTGGCTAATGGAAAAAATTTTTAAGCTTAGATGGTGGGACTACACTAACATGAAATTTAACATCAATGGACGTATTTGTTTAGAAACAATGGTTCCATTTGGTATAATCGGTGTAATCGTCGTAAAATATGTAAATCCATTTTTACTAAATTTAATAAATAAAATAGATCCTCATACATTAACTATAATTGTTATAATTCTAATGAGTTTATTTATTATCGATGTTTTAATTTCATGTAATGTAATTTTCAATTTAAAAACAGTTACTCGCAATGTTACTAAAGATTCCACTGAAGAAATTAAAAAAGCCATTCACAAATTTATCCACAATAATATGTTTATGTATGAAAGAATTGTAAAAGCCTTCCCTAATATGTCTAAAATAATTAAAGAACAAAAAGAAAAAGCCAAAAAAGCAATCGAAGACATAAACAAGAAGGCACAAAAGAAAAAAGAAACTAAAAAAAATAAAGCCAAAAAGTGACTTTATTTTTTTATGGCAATAATAACTTTTGTCCAACTGATAATACAGTAGTATCCAAATTATTTAATGATGTAATAGCTGAAACAGTTGTTCCAAATTCTCTAGCTATACTATATAGAGTATCTCCAGCCTTAACTGTATAAACGACATTTTCACTACTACTAATCGGCAGTTTCAACTCTTGACCAATACTTAGAGTATTACTTGTTAAATTATTAAGTTTCTTAAGTTTATCAACAGTTGTATTATATTTATTTGCTATACCATACAATGTATCTCCAGATTTTACTATATATGTATTCGTACTAGATTGTGATGGAACTTTTAACACTTGACCAATACTTAATGTATTACTCGTTAAATTATTTAAAGATTTTATTTCATCAACTGTAGTATTATACTTACTTGCAATACCATATAATGTATCTCCACTTTTTACTGTATAAGTATTTGTATCAATACTAGCATTTTCAGTAGGCACTTTTAATATTTGCCCAATAGCCAATGAATCAGTTGTTAAATTGTTGATAGATTTAAGATTATCAACAGTCGTTCCAAACTTTTGAGCTATCTTATACAAAGTATCTCCTTTTTCAACAACATATTCTCCAGTAGTAACATCAGTTTCTTTAGTTGGAATATACAAATTTTGACCAACACTAAGTAAATTACTACTCAAATTATTTGCTTGTTTTAATTCATCAACAGTAATGCCAAACTTTTTGGATATACTCCATAGACTATCCCCACTTTGAACTGTATAATAATTTGAATCTAATGGAGCTTGATAAGTACCACCAGCATATTCTACAATTGCTTTAGTTACTGCTTCTGCTAACTCTTCCCAATTATTTTTAATCTGATTTACATCATCACCAGATGAATCAGCAAAGCCATATTCAACTATAACAGTTTCATTATTCGGAGTATCTCGCATTATATAATAATAGTCTTTTGCTGGATTACTTGGCAATCTTCTTTGATAATATTTCCTTACATTTTGACCTGTCATCTCTAACTCTTTAGCAATTTTTTTAGAAAATGTGTCACTATTACGCAAAGCATAAATTACTTCTGCGCCATCTCCACCACCGGCATTTATGTGATTAGATACAACTATTACATCACTACCATCACCATAAAAACTTTGTATTTTACTAGGTCTTGAATTACTATCCAATGTTACATCACTTGTCCTAGACATTTCATTAGGTATTCCCATTTCATCTAATCTATTATGAATATATTCACTAATCTTTAATGTATAATCTTTTTCTGTTATACCATTAGCAACAGTCCCTGGATCTTCTCCACCATGTCCAGCATCAATAACTACCTTTTTTAACGCTCTATCCATGTATATCACCTAGAATATTATATGGATTTTTTTAATTTTTGTTATTAAAACTATCTTTTAAAAAAGTTCTTTAACAATTAAATCTTGTGAATGTAAATTATTATTTTTGCCTAACAATAAATTTTCGTAAAATTTAACAATAAGAATCAATCATTTCATAGAATTAATTAACAATGGCTTCTATTAATATTCTACTCCAAACTACTATCCCCAGTCGCATAATCGATTATTATCCCTGGTTGTACATTATAAACAAATACATTAAATTGCAGTTCTCCATTATCTTCCACAGAATAAGCCTCCATTTGTACACCTGTTGCTACTAAATTATCGCCTTCAAAATATGGCGTAACTCGATATAAAACATGATTTCCTGTTTCTTCCACATATGCTGCAACTTCATCTTCAAATTGCAACATTGTCGTTGCATTCATATACCTCGTACAAGTAATCAGATTTTCCTCATTTGCATTTTCTCCAGTAAGTTGATAACCAATCAAATGACAACGATTATACAAATATTTTCCACTAACAATATCATATTTTACCGTATGCCATCCACTAGGTTTCACTTGTCCAATACTTTCTCTATCTTCTGTTGGCATTGTATCCTTACTGACATTTGCAAAAGCTACTCCACATCTACCTAAAGCATCTAAACTACTATAGTTTTCAAAACTTTGCATTGTTTTTTCTTCTTCTGTAAACTCTGCTTTATTACCGTTTAAATAAATATAAGCTTCACCATTATATTCAGGAATATTTTCTAAATCATAATGTTCATAAGTTTTATCACTACCTTCACTATATTTTATCCATTCATCGCGAAAATAATATACAAAATAAGACGCTAAAAAAACTAATACTAACGTCAACACTTTATTTAAATATTTTTTCTTTTTTCTTCTAGCCATTACTACCATCCCTATATAAATATTATATCAAAATTGACGAAAACAAACAATTGTGTTAAAATAATAACCAATCTGAAAGGGGGAAAATATGGCGAATTTTTGTAGCGAATGTGCTTTATACGACTCAAATGGAACTCCAAAATGGGGAGATGAACATTACTGCAGTAAAAAAGGTAAATATCTAAAGCCAACCACCTCTGCATGCTCATCGTTTGTAAAAAATAATGCAAAAGAAGGATACCAAAGAGCAGGTTGCTATATTACAACCATTGTATGTAACATTTTAGGTTATCCTGATGATTGTAATCTATTAGTAACTTTAAGAGATTTTCGAGAAAACTATTTAAAACAAAACAGTGAATACTTACCACTTTTAATTGAATATGACCAAATCGGGCCAATAATAAGTGATAATATAGTAAACGATCCTGATGCTAAAATTACTGCAATAGAAAACACAAGAAACTTTTTAATTCCTTGTGTCGAAGCCATTAAAGCTGGAAATCTTGATAAAGCTATAGAAATATATAAAAGTCTAGTGCTACTTTTAAAACTAAAATATGCACTTTTAAGAACACCTATTGATTATACAATTAGTGAGCCATTAGAAACACTTGGCAAAGGACGAATAAGAACAGCCCCAATTAATTAAGCTGTTCTTTTTCTTTTCCTACATCCACCCAAGAAACCATATTAGAATACTTTTCTAATTCTGGAATTGTAAGCTTAATAGCACTATTGCTACTTCCACAAGCTGGATAAACGAATTCAAATCTTTTTAAAGATTCATCTAAATAAACTTTAACGCCATCCTTAATTCCAAACGGACATACCCCACCAGCTTCATGACCAATAAGATCTTTTAAATTTTCGCTTGGAATCATTTTAGCTTTACATTTAAATGTTTGTTTAAATTTTGCATTATCAATTTTTCTATCACCAGCTAAGACAATTAAAATTGGATTATCATCCACCATAAATGACATGGTCTTCGCAATATTAGCTTCCTCACAACCGATAGCAATAGCCGCATCACTCACTGTCGCACTAGAAACCGCAAACTCCAATATATCTTTTTCACGTCCATATTCTTTAAAATACTTTCGAACATTATCTATTGCCATTATCTTCATCCCTCTCTACAACTTTAGTTTTAGCCAATAAATCATGAATCCCTCTACTATCATTTCTAATAACTACAAAGAAAATATTCACCCAAATAATTGCTCCAGCTATAAATGTTAATAACGAACTAGCATACATATAACCTTCATAATTAAATACCCAAATACTAACTATTGCCAATACTTCCCAAATAAGATTATATAACACTACTTCTCGCCATAACAGTTGCAACCAACCAACTTTCTTATTTTCATTTCCTACCACTTGAATATTAAACAACTTTTTACCCAAAGTCTGATTATTGTTCCATTTTTGAAATCCCACAAAATAAGCTAAATAAACTACTAAAGATATTATCGAAATACTTACACTATATCTACTTAAATCATAATTTACTTGCATATATTCTTGGCTTTTGGCAATCTCTACCGCATTATCAACAGTCAAATCATCCATCATTTCCTCATAACGGACATAAGATTCAGCATATTCTTCATAACTAGGATTTAATACTCTTATTTGACTAAGCATTGTTAATAAAAGAAAAACAAATAAGTAATCTATTAAATATGCACTAATTCTTCTAAACTTTATATTATTCATAAATGTTCCTTTCTAATTATATTTTATCCTCATTTAAGAAAAAAAGCAAACCCTAAAGAGTTTGCCCATCAGAACCAAGTGTTATCTTTAAATCATGTGTATCGCCATCGCGATAAACTGTAATCGTTACTGTATCTCCCGCTTTATGTTGATACAAATAATATTTTAAATAAGCAACATTTGTTACTTCTTCTCCATCAATTGCTGTAATAATATCATTAGCCTTCATACCACCTTCAGCAGCTGGTGAATCATTTTCCACTGAAATAACTATAACACCATTTTCCAAACCAGATTTTCTTATTAAACTATAATATTGTGTATAATATGCACTAGCAAAATCAGTCATTGATATACCAATATATGGGTAAGAAATTACTTCTCCATCGATGATTTGTTCTGCTTTTTCAACTGCATCTTCAATTGGAATTGCAAATCCCATACCTTCAACTCCACTACTAACTAGTTTTAATGAAGTTATACCAATCACTTCTCCATTGGCATTGCATAAAGGTCCCCCACTATTACCAGAATTTATCGCTGCATCAGTTTGCATAACTTTCATCACTGTACTATTTGAATCTACTTCCACAAATCTATCTTTACCAGAAATTATACCTCTAGTTACTGTCCATGAATAAGCACTATCAAGTGGAGCACCTACAGCAAAAGCAGTATCACCAACACGACTTAGAGAATTATCTCCAAGTTCAGCTACCATTAATTCTTCATCAGACTTAATAGCTAATACAGCAATATCTGAATATTCGTCATAACCAACAATTTCTGTTTCCACAACACTTTCATTGGTAAAAGTAACAGTAACATTATCACCATTTTCAATAACATGATAATTTGTAAGCAAATAATAAGTATCTCCATCTTGCCGATAGACAAATCCCGTACCAGAAGCAATATATGAACCTTCACGATACGTTGAAACTACAACAACTGCATCATAAACTTTTTGAACTGCCTCAGCTATCCCCGTATCATTAATTGTTACATCTCTTACTTCCTTCGTCAATTCTTCTGTAACAGTAATAGGAAAGAAATAAACAACCGCATACATAATTAAACATCCAACTAAAAACACAATAATGTAACTCATTATATTTTTAGTAGCTTTCTTATTTAAATTTTCATCCATTTTAATCTAACCTCACAATCTCTTTATAATTATTAGGGAATCCCATTGTATGTAATACTTTATCTATTGTAATAGTTTCAAGTTTCCCTGCTAACCTATCAAGTTCATAACTAACTTCATTAATAAACAGTGTAAAATCATCACTTTTTAAAATAAATTTTAAAATAATAACTAAAGCAAACAAATCATTCTTACCATAAATATACTCATCATCAGATTTAGTAATATAAAGCAAGCGATGATACTTTGTATCTTCAATAAACTTTTGTGTCTTATTATTATAACAAATATCTTCATGGGCACATAAATTACGATAATTTGCTAAAATTGGCAAATATTCAACCATGCTATATATATCAACTCCAAAAACATCAGCAATTTCTTTTTGATCTTGATATTGTAAGATAGTATATAATTCACCAACAATTCCAAAAGATAATACTTTAACAACAACCCACAGTGGAATATAACCGTAATTGATTAAATAGTGTGCAGTTGCTGCATGTTGTTTGCCATTGACACTTATCTGTCTTTTCATTTTTCTAATTAAGTCATTGATTTGCCTAGTTTTTTTTGAATCTTTAACAAAATTATGAGGATTTAAATAGTTATTTTCTTTAAAACCATGGTTTTTGCTCATCACATAAGCAAGTATACTTTTCAAATTATTTTCGACAATCAAGATATTTTTGAAAATAATATTTCTTAATTGTCTATCAAAAGAAAACATTGCATATAATTCTCTAAAATTTGTCCCTTCAATAAATGTTTTATTATTAGGATTCAAAAAAACATGCCGATAACCACTTAAAAAGAAATAATTTTCACGTAGTAAAATAGATTTAGCATTGTCAATATCATCAAAAACTAAACCCTTACTAATCAGGATGTCAATTTGTTCATCTAATGTCTTGAAAGTCTTTGTCTTCACACACTAAACCGCCTTTACTTTAAACATTATATCACAAACGACATAATAAATATACTAACTTTTAATGTCTTTAATGTAAAAAAAATGTGATAAATAAGTGAATTTGCCTTATTTATAATAATCAACTACTGCTTGAGCTATCACTTTAGCAACTTCTCTTTGATATTCTTCAGTTACTAACTTGTTTCTTTCTTCCGTATTTGATAAAAAGCCACACTCTATTAATACTCCCCTTTTTTCTAACTTTTTATACATATATGTCGATGTTGGTATCTCTTTTATTTCCCTGTTTGTCATTAAATTATTATTCAAATATTTCTGAATACTTTCCGCCAAGTATTTATTGTCATTATTATAAAATACTTGTGCTCCATAATACTTACTATTACTTAAATAATTCAAATGAATTGATATATACATATCTGTATAATCATTATTTATTATTTTAATTCGATTATCAAAATCTGTTTTTTTACGATGATTAGTTTCTCCATAACTTAAATCATTATCACTATCTCTAGTAAGGACTACAGTTGCTCCATACATACTCAAATATTCTTGCAAATACAAACTAATATTTAAGTTGATGTCTTTTTCATAAATATCTTTATATACGGTGCCAGGATCTTTACCCCCATGTCCTGCATCAACCACAATAACTTTTCCTTGTAAAGGTAAACTTGCCCTAACAGGTATACCATACAAAAGTAAAAAAACAATTACAAATAAACTTAAAACTTTCCAATAATATTTCATATTAATATTTATTCAATATTTTTATTTATATTATTTACCATGTATTTTATTTTTGTTATAATGCTTTTGGTGATAATATGTACGACTATAATTTTTCTAAAGAAAAAGTAATGAAAGAATAAACATACCTAAACTTAAAATTTAATAAAAATTATTTTATAGGTAGTATTTTATTAACTAACAAAAATATACTTATATTTTTTGATACTAATAAAGATAGTGCTTTAAAAGGCAGTGGTGTTCCAGTAATGCCTGAATATGCTTTACTTACAAAAATTCCATTAAAAGAATTAAAATACACTGCCAATAACGAAGAAACTTTAATTAATGACAACCTAACAATATATAATTTTAACTTAAAAAGATTTATAAAACTCGCTTAGAGTTTTTTATCTTCTATTCTTTCCAACACTATCAAGGTTTCTTACATCTATTACAAAATTCATTTAATAAATTTTCTATTCAATAAACATTTTATAACTACTATCCGCATTTTTTCTCTTTTCAATAAACTCTTTAGCATATAAATAATACTTTTTATATTTATCTTTATATTTTAAATTATCATAAAATTTATCTAATAATTTTTCTCTATCTACGATTTCAAAAGATTTAACAAAATTTAAATCAAATACAAAAGCCAATTTTACTAAAACATAATCCGTTTTTGCCTTACACTCCGTAATTGTAATTGATTCATGCCGCATAAAAGCATCATGAATAACACTTGTTACCTCACTACCATCTTCATTAATTGGTATATCTTCTTCACCTAATAAATAAAGTAAATCAACTTTATCTGCATCTCTTACAATATTAGCAAATAATAATTCTCTTTTCGTTACATCATCTTGTACTTTATACTTATTATGATTATAAATAGCAACTCTAATTACATTGGCATCAACATCAGATATATTAAAACCACATTTATAATCTTTTCCAAATAAAACTTGTACACTTAATAAGGCATGATCAATACTTTTAGTATCTGCAAATGTACCATAGACTTTCCATTGCAGAAAACGTCCAATATCATGAGTCAGTCCAATAAAAGAAGCCAAAGAAACATCATCATTTGTTAAATTTAATGATTCTGCAATTTCTTTAGCGTTATTTCGTACTCTAATCGAATGATAAAATTTTCTTTCTATGTTAATATCATTCAAATCATAACTGCTAACATACTCTTTAAATATTTCTAAATCGTTCACTATCATTCCCCTTTATATATATTCCAAGGATACTCATTCTTAGGTTGTAATCTAAATTCCAAAACTTCTTTACTGATTGGATGTTCAAATCTAATTTCATAAGCCCACAAAGCAATTTGTTCACCAACTAAAGCTTTAGTATTGTACTTTTGATCTCCCCATAAAGGTAAATTTCTTGAAGAAAATTGTACCCTTATTTGATGTGATCTACCCGTTACTAAATTAATTTTTACTAACGTCTTTCCTTCTTGATAATCTAATGCCATATAATCTAATTTAGCATACTTACCATCAAAAGCAACTCTAGTTATATTATGCTTTTCATCTTTTTTTAAATAATCTTCAAAACTACCTCTACCAGTAATTTTGCCACAAACAACTGCCAAATAAGTTTTTTGAAAATTATGTCTTCGAATACTATCGGACAATCTTCTAGCAGCCTTACTAGTTTTAGCAAATACCATTATACCACCGACAGGTCTATCCAAACGATGCACAAGCCCCAAATAAACATTCCCCGGTTTATGATATTTTTCTTTCTAATAGTTTTTAACTAGTGTTAACAAATCAATATCATTTGTATCATCCGCTTGTACTAAAATATTCCGTGGCTTTTCTACTACAATAATATGGTTATCCTCATATATTACATTAACTTTGCCATCTGCCATATATACCACATGGTAAAACTAAACCATTTTTTCTAACTTGTAGTCCTACCTCTCCATTATCAATTTTTCCACTATATTTAGCTCCAACTGTTAATTTCAAAATATTATATAAAACTGTACTAGATATACCTGTCGTATAAGCATTTATTAAGAAAAATAATGGTTCATCACTAAGAAGTTCACTACATTTCTTTACTAAGTATTCTAAATTATTTTCTAATTTCCAAACTTCACCATTGGGGCCTCTTCCATAACTTGGTGGATCCATTACAATAGCATCGTATTTATTCCCCCGTCTTATTTCTCTTTCAACAAATTTTAGGCAATCATCAACAATAAAGCGAATATAATTATTTTGAAGCCCACATAAATGCATATTTTCTTTAGCCCAAGAAACCATACCTTTTGCTGAATCAACATGTACTACTAATTCTGCTCCAGCTTTACTACAAGCCATAGTTGCAGCTCCTGTATAAGCAAATAAATTGAGTACTCTTATTGGTCTATTAGCATCACGGATTTTATCCATCATAAAATCCCAATTAGTTGCTTGCTCTGGAAATAATCCTGTATGTTTAAAATTAGTAGGACTTACTTTAAACTTTAAATCTTTATAATTTACCGTCCAGTATTCCGGCAACTTATCTCTAAACTCCCAATGACCTCCACCATCTTTAAAACGATAATATATACCACTTACATCATTCCATGTCTTATCCATTTCAATTGGCCACATTGCTTGTGGTTCTGGTCTTCGTAAAACAATATTGCCCCATCTTTCTAATTTCTCTCCATTACCGGCATCTAAACATTCATAATCTATCCATTCATCACTAATACGCATATTTTACCTCCCTTTATTCCAATTTATCGGTAATGCTAATAAAAAACTCCTTACTCCACAAATCAAGTGAAGAAATATTTTTGATAAAAGGTTTAACATCTTCTCTAGCATTATCATAATTTATTTCTTTAAATTTTTCTTTTAATAACTCTCTTAATATATCTATATTAAAAGAATCACTTTCTTTTATATATTTTGATTCAATTAATTTATTTTTAACTAAATCGATGTTTACTTTAGTATTTAATGATAAGAAAAAAACATAATCATATAAATCTCTTCCTTTTGTTCTTAAATTCCATTTTCTACATAATATTGCATGAATTTTACCCGCAAATAAAGAAGGAAGATCATAAAGTCTAATTTGGTATGGCGATGGTAATAATTGATATTTTAGTTCATAGTTAGCACCAGCTGGGGGATTAATATCAACCTCAAACTTTATTTTAATATCTTTTAATACTTTATTATTAGTTTGATGATTATTATCTGTAAAAAACAACAAAACATGTTCCATTGTATCTCCCTTTAAAAATGCCGAAGTTATATTAGAATCTTTTCCCTTTTCTTTTTTATTAACAACAAGATTTAATCCATAAGATTTCACTTCATTTTCAATAAATGTAAAATATTTTGATAAATCAAAATTAATATTTGGTTTAATTAATGCAAAATCTAAATCCTCTGAAAATCTATCTAAACCATAAAATATTCTTAAAGCAGTACCACCATAAAATGCTGCTTCATCAAAAAAACGTCCTCTACTTAATCCCGATAAAACTATCTCTTGGATAATTTCCTTCATTGCATTAATTTCATCCTGTTCATTATTTATTTCGTATTTTTCGAGCATTTTTTGTAAAATGTTATTCATTAATCCTCCTTAAAAATTTATATAAATATGAAACATTAGTTGAATGATATACTTCACTAAGTCTTTTTATAATATCCATATTTAATTTTTCTAATTCTTCTTTATCAATTCTTAAATCATACAACAATAAATTCTTAATTTGTTCTATATTTTTAACCGGGCTCAATATATATAATTTATCACATAGTGCTTTTTCCTTTGTAGCCAAATGGAAAGTATAACCATTTTCTTCTATTAAATCAACATAAAGTGAAAAAACTCTTTCAGGAACATCCCTATATATTAATGTTCCAAATGGAGTATTATAAGTTTTTTTCTTATTTTTATTAAATGTAGCACAAGTAACAACCTCTACTCTCTCTGGTATTAAGCCATAAAAAGATAACGCAAAATCAAATGAGATATAAGATGGTCCATATATAAAATTAGCCAAATAATATGCTGGAGTATTAGGATTAGTTTCATACAATCCCTTTTTAATTTTAATTAACTTTCCTTCTTTAACGTCTCTAGCCAACTTCGTATCCTTATTAATATAATTTGCATATTCATTCTTTTGAATATTATTTGAAACTACCATATTTCCTCCTCTAATTATCATTATACGATAAATTATGGAGGAAATCAAGCAATTTGTTGGTAAAAGAAAACCTATAAACGTCAAGTTTATAGGAATAAAACTGTTTACTATCTCTTAGAAAATTGTGGAGCTCTACGTGCTTTCTTAAGACCGTATTTCTTTCTTTCTTTAACTCTAGGGTTTCTAGTGATAAATCCAGCATTCTTAAGAATATGTCTATAGCTATCTTCTCTAGTTTGATCTGTATTTGCATCAAACTTTAATAATGCTCTAGTGATACCTAAACGAATAGCTCCAGTTTGACCTGAGAATCCTCCACCAGAAACATTAACATCGATATCAAATCTATTTTCATTTCCTGTAGCAACTAATGGTTGCTTTAAATCCATTACTAATGTAGCATAAGGCATATATTCTTCAACAGCTACACCATTAACAGTTATATTACCAGTTCCACCAGTAAGTCTAACTCTAGCAACACTTCTTTTTCTTCTACCAGTTGCAGTCCATTCTTGTTTCTTACTCATAAATCCTCCTACTTAACTTCCACAGCAATTGGCTTTTGAGCTGCATGCTTATGATCGCTACCACGATAAACAAATAATTTCTTGCCCATCGCTCTTCCAAGTCTCCCATGAGGAAGCATTCCTTTGATAGCTCTTTCTACCATTTCTTCTGGATAACTATTTACCATTTCTTTAGCAGTTCTTTCTCTTAGTCCACCTGGGTAACCTGAATGATTATAATATTTCTTATCTTCCAACTTATTACCAGTTAGTACAACTTTATCAGCATTAATTACAATTACATAATCACCACAATCAACATGAGGAGTATATGTAACTTTATGCTTACCACGTAAAATATGAGCTGCTTTTGTTGCAAGACGACCTAAAGTTTGTCCTTCAGCATCGATTACATACCATTTTCTTTCAACAGTTTCTTTTTTTTGCATAAATGTCTTCATACTTAATCCTTTCATTATGTTCTTCATTTAATTTTCCCACGACTAAATAAATCACATAAATAAAATGTACCGATTAAAATTATATGAAAAAAAATGCTAAAAGTCAAATACTTTTAGCGATTTTGTATCACTTTTAAACACTTTTTTATCTAGAAATAAACAAGAACGGCAAAAATCTAAGACTATTTGCTAAACTAACTAAAAGAGCAGAACGTATAATTGAATACTCAATAAAATGATTATAATTAGGATAAAGTTTTGCAAATTGCTCTTCTACTTTATCAGCAATTCCCATTAATTGGGCATAAATTAAATAATCTTCCCATAAAACTACTTCCTGACTACTCTTAATATCAATATTAGAAAAATCTAACAAAAACTTTTTTAGACCAGCCATTTGATAAGCCTTTTCTTTCAAACTATCATCTAAATAATATTTGTATTCCGCTCCAAACGCATCTTTTCTAAAAAGACCATTTACAATAAAATATCGTTCCGTTTCTACTAACATATTACGTAATAATTTAACTATCGCTTTAGATTTAAAAAAGTTAATAAATTCGGCTTCTTCTAAAATAAAATTACTTCCACTAGATGCTAACAACTTAAAATATATCTTACTTTCATAACGATTAGTAAATTTTACTGCTTTATTCATATCGACAACTACTTTATCGCCATCACGCTTTAAAAATATCTTCTCTTCTTTTACCCATTTAAGTAACATAGCTCCAATTAAATCACTAGGATTTTGAACTAAGCCATAAAGATAACCTAAAAAATATGCTTCTTCAATACTAATATTAGGAATATTTCGGTAATATGGAATATCTTCCGCTAATTTCAATTTATTATAACCATCTATTGGCTTAAATCTAGTCTTTTGAGCAATATACATAACAACAAATATAAATACAAAATTTATTAGCAAAAACACACCTAATCCCATAAATACTCCTTAATACTTAATATCTACTAAATACAAACCATCCGCGGGAACTACACTTAACTTTTTATCTATGTGGGGATTTTCCAACATTCTTTCAACATCGGTAACTTTTGCCTTACCTCGTCCTACATCTAAAATTGCCCCCACTAAATGCCTTACCATATAACGATAAAAACCAATACCGACAAACTCCATTATAATTATGTTACCTTTTCTCTTAATTTTTATTTTAAATATCGTCGTCGTATAATCAATTCTTGGACCACTAACAAAATTTCGAAAATCATGAGTTCCTTCCAATAACTTAGCAACTCTTTGCATCAAACCTAAATCTAAATCATATTTCAATTGATAATAATAACCTTCTTTTTCTTTTTCATACATGCCGTTATTAATAATATAAACATATTTTTTAGATTTAACATCATGTCTAGCATGAAAATTGTCTTTTACCATCTTACATGACTTTATAACAATCTCATCGTTTAATATCCTATTTATTATATTGATATCTTCTCGCGTTACCTTTTTAGGAGCATCAAAATGAGCACATTGAGCCAAAGCATGAACCCCTGCATCAGTTCTGCCACTTCCCTTAATAACAATATCCATGTCAAAAACATCACTCAAAACTTTCTCTAAAGTTCCTTGAACACTCTTTTCATTATTTTGTCTTTGAAATCCATGAAACTTTGTTCCATCATAACTAAACTTAATTAAATATCTCATGCTTTTATCCTATATATTGCCTTTAACAACTCATCTAATTCCGTATAATGATCCAATCTAATTCCCATCTTTTCACATCTATTACTAAATTCCACTATTTGTGGAGGGTCTATATATAATTCCAAAATCTTATCAAATATATCGATAGTATCATACTTAACAGTATCATTATTAATTACATATATCCTATCCACACAATTTAAAAATAATTCAGCATTCTTATCAATCAATATAATTCTGCGATTATAACTAACTACTTTTCTAAATAAAGACTTAAAATAACTAATTTCTTTTTTCAGTAATCCTCTAGAAAAATTAACCAATACTATTTCTTTATCATGTAATTTACTAGCCAAAATTACTTTATTTTGATAATTGCTCGATAAATCACTAAATTTTTTATCTAAAATAGTTTCATCTAATTTTACCATTTTTAAAGATTCCTTAGTTTTATTAACAATAATATCCTTAACTAATAAATCCTTAAAATCATCTTCTTTATAATTATTAGATATTACTCCAATAATATTTCCATTTAAAGTACTTAATTCCATAAATCATCCACCAATTCATCTAGATTAAAATAAGGCTTATCAAATATATCATAATAAATTAATTGTGTTGATAAATCTGTTACAAAAGGTAAACCATACCCCAATTTCTTTAAAGTCTTTTCTTCTTTTAAAACAATATCTCTTAAACCCTCTAAAATTATATTTTTGTCTTCATAAACAAAAATATAATCGGCATATAATGTATTTTCTATATTACTAGTAATCAAAATAAATTTCATATTTCTTTTTTTAAATAAATCGAGTATTTCTTTTCTTTCACTATCTCTAAGTCCATAAAAGGTATCATTTAATACTACTCTTTTAGCAGTATGTAATTCTATTTTATTTTGTAATTCATCATAACTTAAATTACCATCAACAATTGGATATTCGGCATATTTAGCTAAAAACACTTTATCGATATTGTTACATAAAACCACATAATTATAATCATCATTAATCTTCATATAACTTGACAATATTCCCTTCTTCTAAACTCTTTTGTACATCGATTATTCTTTGATTAGTACTTCCTCTAAATTTACATGCCAAACTCTTTTTAGCAATTTCAAATCGTCCATCAACTAATATATCGGTATTCTTTAAAAGTTTCATTTTTGCATCGTTATCTGCCATTATTTCTTCAAAGGTAAATCCAGTATAAGTCCAAACATTTAAGCCAATACTATGAGCAAATTGGGCAATTTCTGTAGCAGCCTCTGGTTGAAAGAAAGGATCTCCCCCAGACATAGTGATTCCCGTTTGATATTTAAGTTTCTTCATTTGTTCTTTAATATCATCGATATCTACTTCCATTCCACCATCAAAACGCCATGTCTCCGGATTTTGACACTCTTTACAATGGTGTTTACAACCTTGAAACCAAATAACAGTTCTAATACCATCACCATCTACTATACTATCACTTTGCAAATTACTAGCTAATCTTACTTTCATTACTACTCCTCTTTTCTTTATGTCTTTTAACTAAATTATCAATCTTTATAAAATGATGATTTACCCCTGATTTACCAATTTTATAATCCATTTCCCTAGTTATAATATCTGCTAACTCTTGATAGGATAATTCCGGATACTTAACTCTTGCTTCTGCAACTATCTTAGTTTTATCATCAAGTAAATCATATAAATCTTTTGTCTTTAAATAATTAATATCTTCTAATTGCTTTTGACCTGTCTTAAAAGTCTTTTCTTGATTTGCAATTTCACAATTATTAAGTCTATTAACCATATTTTTATGATCTCTATATATTCTAATATCCTCAAAATAAAATAATGAACTAGTTGCTTTAAAAAGCTTAATCAAATCACTAATATCTTCACTGGCCTTAATATATACCACTGTTTTATAACCACGTTTTATCATCTTAGCATTTAAATTAAAATATTCAAGCAATTTAAGCACTTGTTTAGCAAGTCTTTCCTTAGTAAAAATAAACTCCAAATGATAACCGCTAGTACTAGGATTAGAAACATTACCCACTGCCAAAAAAGAACCTTCAATAAAAGCAATCTTTTCTTCATCGGTAACAAGCGTTTCCAAGTCAATTTTGGTTCCCAATGCTAAAGAATCTTTAATAAAATCCAATCTTTCTTTAATACTTAATATATATATTTGTTTTACTTTAAATCTCTTTTGCATTCGGACTATTATCCTAGGATTAACACTATAAATTTCTTTTATTTCTTTATATATTCTTCTAGCAATACTGGCGTTTTCCACCGTAATTAGTAATTCATCTTTATTAAATTTAGCAACACAATTCAAAAATGCTATTAACTCATATCTTGCTTCAACAACATTAAAATCATTTTTGGCTATTTCTTCTTTTAACATTGTAGTAAAAGTCATTATTTTCTACCATCCATTAAATAAGAAAATATCAAATAACCAGTCTTCAATGAATCATGACGATAATATCCATCTTCCACTGTAAATAATTTATCAGCAATAACATAAATGTTAGTATCTTCTAATTCATGCATATCCAAAATAACTGGATCTTTTTGTTCTTCATCAGCATACTTTCTCGCTAATTTACTACTCATAATTGCATTATTAGCAATCACTACATCGATACTTCCCTTTCCTAAATACTTTTCTAAAAAATCGATATGATCTCTAACTGTAAACTCATCAGTTTCCCCCGGTTGCGTAAACAAATTACATATATACATCTTATCAGCTTTTGCTTTATTTATTACATCTACTAATCCTTTATCTACTAAATGTGGAGTAATACTCGTAAGCAAACTTCCTGATGAAAATATAATCAAATCTGCATCCATAACAGCCTTTATTACTTTAGGATTAACTGTAAACTCTTTATCATATTTTACATAATCTATCTTACTAGCACACTTTGTTACTTGTTCTTCTCCTTTAATTAATTTACCATCAGTTGTAACTCCTACTAAATTAATATTATCTTCTGTTAAAGGAAGTACTGTTCCTTTCAAATCGAGCATATCACCAAGTACTGGAATAGCACTATCAAAATTACCTTTTAAATCCAAAAGAGCTGTAAGTAACAAATTCTTAACAGAGTGATTACCTAAAGTTTTAGACTTAGTAAATCTATAATTCATCAAATCAATTACATCGTCTGAAACATTAGCCATACTAAGCATTACTTTAGAAATATCTCCTACTGCAGGTATTTTCATTTCTTTCCGTAATCTTCCAGTACTAGCACCATTATCTGCTACGGTAACAACAGCTGTAATTTCTACTGGGAACAACTTAATTCCCTTTAAAAGTTGTGAAAGACCACTTCCACCACCAAATATAACAATTTTCTTCATATTCATCACAAGTTAAGTGTAACATAAATACCCAGAAAGGTAAAGTTAGAGAAAGAAAAAATCCAGTATGTAGTTAATTTCTATTTAAAAATCAGAAATCCAATGGCTTTTACATTCCTAACTATTATTGGCACTGACTATACAAAGAATACTAGATGCCATAAAAATCACCGTTTTACTACTCATTCTTATAGAACTATTAATGGAGTTAAAAAGCGAGTTAGAATTATGTCTTTATTTAATGTTGGTCTTACTTTATTTAAATTAGCACTAGAATCTAGCGAATATATTCGAGTCCCATTTTCACTCAAATTATATGATATTTAGCCGATTAATTCGGACTCTAAATTCAAAAAATCCAAAATTCTTTTTTGCATGCAATGAATTTTGGATTTTTTACCATTATTTCTATAAATTTTATATTTTAATCCTTTATTACCTAATTTTTACTTAACTTTGATCGCACTTTTATCTTCAAAAAGTCCCGTATTTACTGGGGTAAATCAAAACTGTCCAGAGTTAAGCACTTACCATAAGTTTACCATAAATAAACAAAAAGGCAACAGAATTATCTGTTACCAATTAATCAATTTTTAAAGTAAATGGATTTTGTTCTGAGCCATCACCTTGTAAAAATTCTACACTAGACTCCAGATAGAATGACGGGCGCACGCCGAGGCCATTGAACACGTAGATAGCGCCCACAAAACCCGTGTAATCCACGACGAACGCACCAGTCATAGCGTCCGAACGGCGGGAAATTGTCCATTCTGTTATTCCGCTATACATCCAGTTATTATTAGTATTTGTCTCATTGTTTAAACTTCCCATATTTACTGTCCAGTTTTCTGGGCTTGCTGCATATCCATAATCACTCACATACATTAATCCTATTTTTGCACTATATGTTGTATTTGCTTTATTTGCTCCTACTT